>NZ_FQYM01000006.1 GCF_900141705.1 Fibrobacter sp. UWP2 | reverse complement strand
TTGTGTTTGATTTGTGGTTATTTCAAATCTAAAAATTGGAACATCCTATTTTTTTACCCCCTTAGTGGAATTTGCGAAAGAAAATATACGTTACCCGCTGTTTCTGTTTATTAAGAGATTGACCAAACTTTATAATAAAAACCCGCTCGTCTGAGCGGGTTTTTCTGTGTCATTCCGTTGGCAAGAGTGAGTCTATGGATACACTTGCAGCTTCGCTTACATAAACCAGAATCCAAGGCCGAACTTGAAGGCCATTTGTTTGCCGCCGCTCAAGTCGATGAGCTTGCTACCCTTGTATTCTTTTCCGCTGCTATCTTTAAGAGTCCTGCCCTCATAGACGTCGTTGAACATTCCGAGGTTCAGGCGGATGTCGAAACTGAGCCTGTTGGGAATGGCGTAACCGCCAATACCCAGCGTGAGTCCGAATTGCACAGCCTTGCGGTCGTAGCCTTCGGCGAATTCGTGGGTGTATTTGACGCCGGCGGCTTCCATTTCGCCGCTGTTAAGGTGCTCTTCGTCGCTGACATTGAATTCTATGGTCGGACCGACAACGAGGTAGACCCATTCAATGGGTGTGACACGGAGGAGTACGGGGATTTCGACGCCCATTTGCTCGAATTCACGGTCGGTGTCGCCGTCATCCTGGGTCAGCTTGGTGTAGTTGAACAAAACTTCCGGGGTGAACTGCATAAAGGGGAGCAGTTGCAGTCGAATGGCGAGACCGCCTTCAAAACCATTGCCGGAGGGTTCTTCGGCATCGTCGGCATAGATGTTCCATTCGTCCGAGAGACCGAACATCGTGTTGTAATTATAGGCGGCACGAACACCCACGCTAAAGAAAGAGGGCTCGCTCTTTTTTGCCGGGGTGGACATTTGGTCTTCGCCTTCGGCTGCGGTGGCAATCGAAGTGGCAAGCAGGCCTGCCGCAAAAAGGTTAGAAATCTTCATAATTCCTCCGGAATCTAGGGCAAATATAAGAAAAAAATATGGATTCAAAAACCCGTAAAATGCGAAAACCCGTATTTTGGACAAAAACCGCCAATAATCTTTTGGACGGAAACTTTGTCGGATTTAGGGCCTCTACGCGAGTTGCGATAGTATTTTGAAATCTTCTGGTGTCGTCAACTTGTCGTTTGCGGCATTGCCCTTCACGATGTAGACGGCTTCGCCGAAATGCTCTAAAATGCTTGCTTCGTCGGTGGGCGTGAAGCCGAGGGGCTCCGCGTCGATTCGCTTGTAGAGTGATTTCAAAAGAGAAATGCGAGCGGCTTGCGGAGTTTGTGCAAGCCAAACGGTGCGGCGGTCGATGGTCTGTTTGACCAAACCATCGGCGGCAACCTTGATTGTGTCGACTGCAGGTTTTGCTACGAGGCATGCGCCCTTTTCAACTAAAGTTTTGCATACGTCGCGGATGATTTCTTCGCTGATGAAGGGGCGCGCCACGTCGTGGACCAGTGCGTATTCGGCTCCGCTTGTGAGGGCCTCGACTCCGTTCCTTACGGACTGCCATCGTTCGGCGCCACCCACGACGATTTTCAGTTTGGGGTGAGAAAAATCCTTTTCAAAATGGTCCTTCCAGTCGGCGGGCACTGCCATCACGACTTCCGCGAATTCGTCCATGTGGAGGAACGTCTCGAGGCTGTAACGGTAGACGGGCTTGCCGCCCATTTCCATGAGTTGTTTTGGGATGTTCCCGCCCATGCGCTTGCCGAGTCCCCCGGCAGGGAGGACTGCCGCGAACTTGCCTTTGAAAGAATTGCTGTCCATGCCGTTAATCATAGAAAATTACACCTCGCCGAGGCGGGCCATCTTGAGGAGAGGTATGCCGGCTTCACGGCTCTCCGCAAGCGAAATGTCGAAATCGATGCTCCAGTCGTTGAATTCTTCCTCGTCTTGGAGCATTTGCTGCACGTGCATCGTGTCGCCGTCGTAGGTGACGATGGTGTGGGCGAGCGCGCGGCCTTCCACGTCCAGGCGGAATTTGTGGTGATCGGCGGTGTAGGCGGCCATGGTCTCGAGCAGGCGCTTCTCGGTCCAGGGTGTGCCCTCGGCATCGGCCAAAAGTTCCCCCTCGAGGAGGTCGGCGGCGAGGCTGTCGAGCACGTCGGCGTAGTCCTGCTTTTGGAGGCTTCCCATGATTTGGAAAATGCGTTGACGCACCATCGAGAGGAACCGCTTTTTGTCGTAGGTGATGTCGGCGGCGGCCTTGTCTGCGCCGAAAGCCTTCTCTGCCTCGTCTTCCGTTGCACCCTCGTCCAGGCGCTTTTGGTAGTCTTCGGGGTGCGCCATCTTTTCCCATTCTTCCAAAAGGCTCGAGTCCACACGGAGGATCATGTCGCCCAGGTAGTCTTGCATCTCGAGGAGTTCCTCGTTTTTATAGCCATCGGGCACTGTCTGCGAGAGCACCTTGTACACGTAGTTAAGGTGCCGCAGTAGAATTGCTTCCATGCGCTGCAGGTTGTACTGTTTCACGTACCCGCTGAAGGTGCTGAAGTTCTCGAACATCTCGCGCACGATGCTCTTGGGTTCCACGTTCACGTCGACCCACGGGTGCACTTCGGCGAACGCATTGTAGGTGTCGTAAATGAAGTCTCGCAGTGGCTTGGGGTATTCGACCTTGTCGAGTTCCTCCAGACGCTGGTTGTATTCCATGCCCTGCGCCTTGAGTTCGTTCATGCGGGCGTCGCGGGCCTTGCTCAGCTGGATGCGGAGGATGGCGTCGGGATTCTCGACGATGCTTTCGCACAGGGTAATCACGTCGAGCGCGTACTCTGGCGAATCCTTGTCGAGTTTCGGGAGCGTGTCGAGCAGGTACAGCGAGAGCGGCTGGTTCATTGCGAAGTCGTCCTGCAAATCCATGTTCACGCGCAGGTGGCTGTATCCTGGAGCGACTGCAGGGACGAACTCCACGATTTTCTTTTCCACCAGGCTGCGGAACAATTGGAAGGCGCGGTGGTTTAACTGCTTCTTGCTGGCGGCGCTCTCGTGGCAGTCCTTGATGAGGTTTCGCATGGCGCGGCAACCGTCGGTTTCGCGGCTCAGGATGTTCAGGAGCATCCCGTGATCAACGTGAAAACTCGACGTGAGTGGTTCGGGTGCGGAATCGATGAGACGCTTGAAAGTGTTCTCGTCAAAGGGCACATAGCCGTGCTCGGGCGGTTTGCGCTTCTGGAACTTCTTGCCGGTCTGGCGGCTCTTCGCCTCGAGTTTCAGGTTCTCGATGACGTGCTCGGGAGCCTGCGCCACCACGTAGCCCACGTCGTCAAAGCCTTTTCTTCCGGCGCGGCCCGCAATCTGGTGGAAGTCTCGTGCGGTGAGGATTGCCGTCTTGTCGCCGCTGTACTTGCAGAGCTGCGTGAAGAGCACCGTGCGGATAGGGACGTTCACGCCGACGCCGAGGGTGTCTGTGCCGCAGATGACTTTGAGTAAACCTTGCTGTGAAAGTTTTTCGCAGAGGATGCGGTACTTGGGCAAAAGCCCTGCATGGTGCAACCCGATTCCCTGCTTAAGCCAACGCTTGACATCGGGGCCGTACGGGCTCGAAAAACGTACCTCTTTGATGGCCTCGTTGATTTTCGCCTTTTCTTCTTTGGTGCAGAGGTCAAGGCTCATGAAGTTCTGTGCGTTGGTGGCGGCCGCGGCCTGCGTAAAGTGTACCACGTAGACGGGCGCCTTGCCTTCGTTCACAAGTTTTTGCACCTCGGTCGAAATTTCGCTTGTGCTGTAGGTGTATTCGAGCGGTACCGGGCGCTGTGCGGAACGCACGGTCACAGTCTCTTTGCCGGTATGCTTCGTGAGGTCGCGTTCGAAGAATTCCGTTGCTCCGACGGTCGCGCTCATCAGCAAGAATCTCGATTGCGGGAGCGTGAGAAGCGGCACCTGCCAGGCGACGCCGCGTTCGCGGTCGGAATAGTAATGGAACTCGTCCATCACCACGTCCATGATGTCGAGTTTTTCGCCCTCGTTGAGCGCCATGTTCGCAAGGATTTCTGCAGTGCAGCAAAGGATGGGGGCGCCGTGGTTCACGGTCGCATCACCGGTCGAAAGCCCGACGTTCTCGGCGCCGAATTCCTTGCAGAGCGCCATCCACTTCTCGTTCACCAGCGCCTTGATGGGGCAGGTGTACACGCTCTTGCGGCCATGTACGATGCTGTCGAAATGGAGTGCCAAAGCGACCATCGACTTGCCCGAGCCCGTAGGCGTGTTCAAAATGACGTTCTTGCCGTCGAGAAGTTCGAGGATTGCCTCTTCCTGCGCGGGGTACAACGTTGTCCCGCGGGCTTCGGCCCAAGCCATGAATTTTTCCAGAATGTCCTCGGCCAATAGGTTGATGGCTCCCTCTCCCTGCGAATTGGGGGCGGTTCTGGGCAAAAAGTCCATAAGTCTTGGCGTAGCCGGTTTTTCCATAGAGTGCAAAGATAGTTCTTTTTGTTAAATTATGGGCATGAAAGGAATCGTACTTGCCGGTGGATCCGGTACCCGTCTTTACCCGCTTACGATGGTCACGTCGAAGCAGTTGTTGCCCGTTTACGACAAGCCGATGATTTATTATCCGCTGTCGACGTTAATGCTTGCCGGCATTCGCGACATCCTCATCATCAGCACGCCTACGGACTTGCCGAACTTTGAACGCCTTTTGGGCGACGGCTCCGCGATGGGGCTGAACTTGAGTTACAAGGTGCAGCCGAGCCCCGATGGCCTTGCCCAGGCTTTTATTTTGGGCGAGGAGTTCATTGGCGATGACGCCTGCGCAATGGTGCTGGGCGACAACATTTTTTATGGCAACGGGTTCAGCCCGCTTTTGAAGGCCGCTGTGAAAAACGCGGAGCAGGATGCCCGAGCGAGTGTGTTCGGCTACTACGTCGAGGATCCGGAACGCTTTGGTGTCGTGGAATTCGACAGCAACGGCAAGGTGATTTCGGTCGAAGAAAAACCTAAGGAACCCAAAAGCAATTACGCCATCACGGGGCTGTATTTTTACCCGAAGGGCGTCTCTGCCAAGGCAAAGTCCCAAAAGCCGAGCCCCCGCGGTGAACTCGAGATTACCGACTTAAACGAGAACTACCTGCGTGAAGGTTTGCTCGATGTCAAACTCCTGGGACGCGGTTTTGCCTGGCTCGATACCGGCACGATGGACAGCCTCATCGAGGCGGGCGAGTTCGTGAAGATGGTCGAGAACCGTCAGGGCATCCAGATTTCGGCTGTCGAAGAGATTGCCTTTATTAATGGCTGGATTAGCAAGGAGAAACTTTTGGAATCCGCCGCCAAGTACGGCAAGAGCCCTTATGGTCAGCACTTGCGAAAGGTCGCCGAAGGCAAAATCAAATATTAAGGAATTGAGGAATTTAAATGGGAAAATTCAATTTTATTAAAACCAGCATCGAAGGTGTGACTATCATTGAACCGACTGTTTTTGGCGATAGTCGCGGTTATTTTATGGAAACCTACAACAAGGGCGAGTTCGATGCTGCTGGTCTTGACATGGTCTTTGTGCAGGACAACGAGTCCCGCAGCAAGAAGGGCGTGCTCCGCGGTCTCCACTTTCAAAAGAAGAACCCGCAGGGAAAGCTGGTCCGCGTGCTCGAGGGCGAGGTCTTTGATGTTGCAGTGGACCTTCGTAAGAACAGTCTTACGTTTGGCAAGTGGGAGGGCGTTGTCCTTAGTGCCGAGAACAAGAGACAGTTCTACATTCCCGAGGGTTTTGCGCACGGGTTTGTGGTGCTGAGCGAAACGGCGACTTTTGTGTACAAATGCACGCGCCTCTATGACCCCAAGGACGAGGGCGGGCTTATGTGGAATGACCCTGCCATTGGCATCAAGTGGCCTGTTGGTAACGGCTTTGAACCGCTCCTCTCCGAGAAGGACACCAAAAATCCGTTGTTGAAGGATTTGGGCTTTGCATTTGAGCTGTAAGCCGTACTAACCCCTAATTCGCTAGTAACTAGTAACTTAGAACTAGTAACGACATATTGTTTTTTTCTATTTTAGATGCCAATGAAGAACATTCTTGTTGTTTGTACTGGAAATATCTGCCGAAGTCCTACGGGTGAGTACCTTTTAAAAAAGGAACTAGGCCCGGATTTCAACGTGATGAGCGCAGGCCTTGGCGCCTTGGTCGATCATCCGGCGCACGAACTGAGCCAAAAGATTGCCATGCAGCATGGCATTGACATGAGTGCCCATCACGCTCGTCAAATCAATATGGATATTCTCAAGTGGGCGGATCTTATTTTGGTTATGGAAAACGGCCATAAGCGGGAATTGCTCAGCAAATATCCTTGGCTTGAGGGAAAAGTTTCCCGTTATGGAGAAAGCCTGCAGGTCGATATTCCGGACCCGTATCGTCGTCCAGAATCCGCCTTTGTATTGGCTTGGAATTTTATATCGAAACTCACACCCTACTGGGTTGAAAAAATAAAACAGAGTGAGGCAAAATGAAAAAGTTGACTTTGTTGCTTGGTTGCGCTGCTGCAACTATGCTTGCGAGTTGCTCTGCCGGTCCGCACATGCGAATGAGCGAGCCTGCGAATGATTCTGATTTTAACGGAATCAAGGTGTATGTGCACTCTCTTGATCAAGGCGAATTTACGGCGCATTCCACTACGGCAGATTCGGCAGACGGACTTGGCGATTTGGCCGAACTTGTGGTGGACTCCATGCCGAATTTGGAATACCGCATTGGCCCCCTGGATATGGTCCAGGTGGTCGTGTGGGAACATCCCGAATTGACTTCCCCGATGGGGCAGTACCAGCCGGCAGGTCAGAAGGTGACGACCGAAGGCAAACTCTTCTACCCGTATGCAGGAGAACTTCAGGCGGCGGGCCTTACGGCCCAGGAACTTCGTGCCGAAATTACGAAGCGTCTTTCGGATAAGATTTTGAATGATCCTCAGGTGGATGTCCGCGTTACGGGCTATAACAGCGTGAAGGCTTTTGTGTCTGGCGCCGTGAACAAGCCCGGCTACGTTCCTTTTGATGAAAAACCGATGACAATCCCGCTGGCCATTGCCGCTGTGGGAGGTTTCTCGGAAGAGGCCGATCCGGCAGGTATTCAGCTCCGCCGTGGTGACAAGGTTTACAACATCAACTACCTGGAAGCCTTCAAGAGCAACCTTCCGTTGGACCGAATCCTCATGAAGCCCGATGACCAGCTCTTTGTGCCCGCGCTTTCTGAAACCCAGAAAGAGAATCGCGTTTACGTGATGGGTGAAGTCCAGAAGGCGGGAATTGTCAATGTGAACCAGGGCAAGCTCTCCTTGATGGAAGCCCTGGCAACGGCGGGTGGTCTGCAGACGACGAACGCTTCGTCCAGGTCCATTTACGTCATCCGTAACACATCTGACTCTCAAATTGACGTGTTCCATTTGAACGCCAAAAATGCGATGTCGCTTGCCATGGCAGATCGCTTTGACTTGAATGCGCATGACATCGTGTATGTTGATGCTTCTGACCTTGCTACTTGGAACCGCCTGATTGGCTTGATCTTGCCGTCTGTCCAGACCGTTTACTACGGGGTGCTGACTACACGTGATGTTCAGCTGATTAGCAACGGCCATTGGGGCCAGAACTAGGAGTGGTAGATGATTAACCTGATTCTTTGCGGTGGTAGCGGTACGCGCCTTTGGCCCATTAGCCGCTCCCTCATGCCCAAACAGTTTGCCCGCCTGTTTGCTGGTACATCGTTGTTCCAGCGTACGGTAAAGACGAACGCCCGCATTTGCGGCGCCCAGTACATTGTGAGCAATGCGGAACAGTACTTTTTGGCCAAAGACCAGCTTGAAGAAGTTGAAGCGAGTAACGCCCGCTTTTTGCTGGAACCGGTAGGCCGCAATACGGCTCCGGCCATTGCGCTTGCCTGCTTGAACCTCAAGGCGAATGACATTGTTTTAGTTTCCCCCTCGGATCATGTGATCCGTAAAAAGGAAGCCTATGCGGAATGCCTCAAGAAGGCAGAAGCCCTGGCCAAGGCGGGAAACCTGGTTACGTTCGGCATTACGCCGACGGGCCCTGAAACGGGTTACGGCTACATCGAGGCCAATGGCGAAGATGTGAAGCGCTTTGTCGAGAAACCGGACCTGGAGACTGCCAAGAAGTATGTGGAGTCGGGCAGGTTCTTTTGGAACAGCGGCATCTTCTGCTTCAAGGTTTCCACGTTCCTTGACGAATTGGGTCAGTATTCTCCCGATATTCTGGTTGCGGCGAAGGCTGCTTTTGAAAAGGCCAAGAAAGAGGACCACGATACCCTTGTCCGTGTGAACTACGACGACATGATGGCCATCCCGTCGAATTCCATTGACTACGCGGTGATGGAGAAGTCCTCGAAGGTGAAGGTGGTGCCGAGCGATATCGGCTGGAGCGACCTCGGTGCGTTCGACAGCCTTTACGGTGAGTACGAGCATGACGCCGACGGCAACAACAAGAACGAGAAACACTTGGCCATCGGTTCCAAGAACTCGCTGGTGCTTGGTTGCCAACGCCAGATTTGCACCATCGACCTCGACAAGATGCTTATTGTTGATACGCCGGACGCTTTGCTGGTGGCTCCGTTGAGCAGCAGCCAGAAGGTAAAGAAGGTTGTGGACGAACTCAAGGCCCGTGGCTCCGCCTTGCCGACGGTACCTCAGACGGTGAACCGTCCCTGGGGTACGTACACGGTTCTCGAGGATTCCGAAAGCTACAAGATGAAGCGCATTGTGGTGCGTCCGGGTGAACGCCTGAGCCTCCAAAAGCACTTGCACCGCTCCGAACACTGGGTCGTGGTGAGTGGCACCGCCACCTGCACGGTCGGCGACAAGGTGTTTTATGTGCGCCCGAACGAATCGACGTATATCCCGGCCGGCACGATTCACCGCCTGCAGAACGAGGGCAAGCTCCCGCTGGTCATCGTCGAAGTGCAGGTGGGCGAGTATACCGGCGAAGACGACATCATCCGCGTCCAGGACGACTACAAGAGATCGTAGAAACTAAAAAACGATATTATAAGCTTGAAAGAGTAAATAAAAAAGCGAACCTCGCGGCTCGCTTTTTTTGCTTGTAATTCCTAATTCCGAATTAACTTAGAACTGTTCGAGGAACCTTTGGTCGTTGCCCGTCAAGAGTCCGATTTCGGGAATCTCGTGGCGGAGCATGGCGATACGGTCGAGACCGAAGCCAAACGCAAAGCCCGTGTACTTCTCGGAATCAATGCCGCAGTTCTTGAACACGTTCGGGTCCACTGAACCGCAACCGCCGATTTCCATCCAGCCGGTTCCCTTGCAGCGACGGCAGCCCTTGCCACCGCAGAACACGCAGCTCACGTCCATTTCGGCGCTGGGCTCCGTGAAGGGGAAGAAGCTCGGGCGGAAACGCGTCTTGACGCCTTCGCCGAACAGCTTGTTCATGAACACCTGGAGCACGCCCTTGAGGTCTGCAAAGCTGATGTTTTCGTCGACCACGAGGCCTTCGCACTGCTGGAACATGGGGGCGTGGGTCGCATCGTTATCGACGCGGAACACGTGGCCCGGAGCAATCATGCGGAACGGCGGCTTGTGCGTTTCCATGTAGTGGATCTGCGTGCCGGAGGTGTGCGTACGCAGCATCACCTTGTCGTCCACGTAGAACGTATCCTGCATGTCGCGGCTCGGGTGGTCGGGCGGCGTATTCAAAGCTTCGAAGTTATACCAGTCCGTTTCGATGTCGCGGCCGAAGTCCACCTCGAAACCCATCTGGCTGAAGAAGTCGATAATCTCTTCGCGCACGTCGTAAAGCGGGTGCGTGCTGCCGGCGCCGATTCCGGCACCCGGGAGCGAAACGTCGACGCTGCCACTGTCCAGTTTCTTTTGGAGGGCGGCTGCCTTTGCCGTTTCGATAGCCTTGTCGATGGCCTCGGAGACGGCGACCTTAAGTTCGTTCACGAGCTTGCCGTAAGCCGGACGTTCCTCGGCGCTGAGGCTCCCCATCTGCTTCATGAGGTCGGTGACGGCCCCCTTCTTGCCCAGGTACTTCACGCGGAGGTTGTTGACGGCTTCTTGGTTCGTAAGGTCGGTTTGCGCAAGTTCTGCGTCAAACGCCTGCTTCACATTGTTAATAGCTTCACTCATAGTGACCACAAATTTAGCAAAAAAATTATTCCGACTTTGCTTTCCCGGTATAGTTCGTGCTCGTTATCTTCAATACGGTCACGGCGGCGGCCTGCGCGGGCGTGAATTCAAACTTGTGCGGGGCGGCCTGCATAGACTGCGAGGCTCCTGCAGCCTGCCGTTCCATCAGGAGCGAGAGCCCGCGGCATTTCTCGGCAACATCTTCGACGATTTCGGCCTTGCCCTGCCCGACGACGCTTGCGTAAAAGCGACCGCTCTTGCAATAAACATCTTCGTGAATCTCGATGCGGTTCTCGACGCACATGCTGAACGCGATATTCGGATTCTTGAGGATGCAGTCGAGTTTCTTGCCAACATGCGCGCAGTGGAAGTACAGCTCCAGGACGCCGTCCTTCAAACTATACCCGAACGACATCGGAATCACGTAGGGCATGCCCGCATCCGCATCGTCCACCATCGCAATGTGGCATGTCGTGCACTGCTCGATAATTTTTACGATATTCTCGTCGCCCAACACTTCACGGTCTTTACGTCGCATACTTATTCTTCCCACAGCTTGTGCATGATTACAGGTCTGTTCTTCCCGGCTTCGGTTTTATGTATCGTGAGCTTGCCGGTGCTGTCGTAACTGAACTGTTCGCCCACGCGTTCGCCATTCACGTAGGTGAGGCTGTCTCGCAGTATTCCGCTTGGGTACCAGTTGCGCCATATGCCGTGGCGTTTAGAACCGTCTAGGTTTCTCTGCCAAAAGCCCTCGCTCGCCATTCTGCCGCCCATGCTGTCGGGGTAGAAGCTCCTGCTCTCGGCAATCTCGCCGTCGCGCCAGGTTTCCTCGTACCTGAGGGAGTGCCCTGCCCGGTAGTACCATAGCTGGGTCGGTACTCCGGCGACAAAAGTCGTCTCGGCGCAGAATTTGCCAAAGTCGTCCAGACCGTGGGCTTTGCCATTGCCGCTTTCAAAAGTTTCTTCGGCGATTTTTTGACCGTCGTTGTCGAACCATTCCCAGGTGCCTTCTCGGCTGCCGTTGCTCCAGAATTCCCGCTTGACGACTTTGCCGTCGGCGTTGAACACTTCGCGCGTGCCGTCTAAGATACCTTGTTTGTAATGAGATTTTTCCTTGACTGTGTTGGCGCCGTTGTCAATGAACACGGTGACGGTTCCGTCCCGTTTGCCGTTCTTGCAGTCGGTAAAAACGTCTTTGCGTCCGTTTTCCAAAAAGGTTTTGGTGTAGCCGTTGGCGTTGTTGCCAAAGCACGTTTTTTCTTCGGCGAGGTTTCCGTTCGCGAACCATTTTTTCCAGACGCCCACGGTATCGCCATTGTCGTCGAAATGCTCCTCGAATGCCTTGTTGCGGTTGTAGTGCCAGCCTTCCCAGTCGCCCACGGGGTGGTCGTCCTTGTAGTAGCGGTACGATTCCACTTTTTTGTCGCTATAGAACCCGGTCCACTTTCCGTGGCGCTTCCCTTTTTTGTAAGTGCCCGTGAGCACCACGTCGCCAAAGCCGGTCCACCGCTTGAAATCGCCGTGTGGTTCCCCGTTCTTGTACGGGATTTCGAATTCCTTGATGCCGTCGTTGTACCACTCGTTGCGCTTTAAAATTTCGCCGTCAGGGTAGACCCAAACGGAGGTCTTCTTGATGCCGTTCACGTGCCTGGCCAACACTTGCTCTTCGGCGTGCTCTATGGTGCAAGCGCTCAAGAGAGCTCCAAAAATGGAGCAAAGGGCAAAAAAAGGTGCAAAAGTAAAAACGCGCATATCTTTTAAAGTAGAAAAAAGGTATCTTCAAAGTGTGGAAGAATCCAAGAATAAATCTATTGCCGATACCTTTAACGCCAAACTCAAAACGCCTTGGGTCTGGCTGGTCCTTGTGTTGACCATCGGCCTCACCATCCTTTTTTATTTTTCGCAAAAACCGCAGATTGTCATGTATTCCCAGTACATCAAGTCGCTTTCGGAATACCAGCTGTTGGAGGCGAACTTGATGCGGACCATGGATCGCGTGCGTACGGGCTATGGCGCAGACACCATGCTCATGCATTCGCAGACCATGACGCTCCGCGAGATGACGGTTTCTTTTTCGCGACAGATGGACGAACTGAACGTTTTGGGGACGGCGACGCCGCCTTCCTCCATGACAGCCCACTTTGAACGCGAGGTCTTGAGCAAGGTGTCGGGGATGCGCCGCTATACCGTTTCGCGTGTGGCGTGGCTGGAAAAGTGGAACCTGGTGAAGTCCAAGGTACACGAACTCCCGGTGGAACAGGCTCTGCTTGTAGAAGACATCTTGGATTCGGCGAGAGTGGGCTTCCCCGTGTTCCGCAAGCCCGAAATGATTTTGCCCGATTCACTCTCGCACGAGGTGGACGCCCTGTTTGCCGAGAACAACGACCTCGCCATTGCGTGGAGCAAGTTCGACAACGAGGTCGCCCTCATGATCAGCGTGGACTTGGCGCAGTTCTTTCAAATGGAATCCTTGAACGAAATGTCCCTCAAGTCCAAGATCCCGATGGTGTTCTACTTTTTGTCGCTGGTCTTGATGCTCTCGACGTTCTTCTTCCTCTTTAGGTCTAAATTGTAATTATGCCCCGCTATTTTCGCACTCGTCGTTCGGTCTATATCAACATATCGCTATTGTTTTTGCTGATTGCGGTCTGGTGCCTGTCGTACATGCAGCCTGTGCTGCGGAGCTTTTTTAAAGAAGAGCACTTGTTCTATGGTAAGGTGAGCTACGCCGCCATCCCGAGCCTTTTTGGCGGGTCGAACATCCCCTTCCTCGACAAGACGTTTTTCCAGCTTAACGGCGATACCGGAGCGACCTTCGTGCTTTACGCCTCCCAAGAAATGAACGAAGATATGGCGGAGTGGTTTAGCTTTGCGGCAAAGAACGTCGAGGACGTCCCCATCGAGGTGAACGCCGTCCGCATTGCCCCGGACCGCTTTGTGGTGACGTCTTTGGCGACGAACGAAGCCGAACTGGATTGGGACACTCTCTTTGAATACCACGTATACTACAGCCTCATTGGGCTTGGCATTGTGGGGGCGACCTTGGCCGGAATGTTGACGTTCCTTATTTTGGGCATCAGATCCAAACGGTAAATGCTTTTTCGATCGGCTCTATATTTTATTTTGTTTGTATCCCTGGTGGCCACCACCTGGGCTGCCCCGGATTCGCTCATGGTTCGCGCCCCCGGCATGGAGAGCGCGACCGGCGTGTGGTGGCCTAGCGCAAATTCCTCGGGTGGGGCGAAAGGGTTGCTCAAGGGGCGTTCGGAGGCGCCCGTGGTCGTATGGTTCCATGGAGGCATGACCAGCGGCAACTGCGCCAAGGGGTTTGTGGCGGGCGATGATTTTGCCCAGCTGTTCCCCGACCGCATTGTGGTAAGTGCCTCGGCCTGCAGGCAAAATCATTGGGCGACGCCACAGGCGCTCGCCGCCGTGGACGCCGCCCTCGACTCCGTCGCCGCCCGCCGCAAGGCGCCTGTGAACAAGGTGGACCTGGTCGGCATTTCGGACGGGGCCCTCGGCGTCATTATGTACTCGCTTTCGGGCAAGCGCCGCATCGGGAACCGCCTGCTCATGAGCTCTTACGGGGCTTCCCTCGGCGAAGCTTCGGCGGTGGCGGCCGAGCCCAAGCTCAAGTCGGGCCGCTGGCGTTTTTTGCAGGGTGGCTCCGACCGCCTTTACCCCGCCGCCCAAACGCTCCCGTGGATACAGTCCTTTTGCAAGAATGTGGGGGTGGATTGCGACCTCCAGTACGACCCCGCGGGCGAGCACGACTGGCAATACTGGAAATTGAACCGCCTTATGTGGATCAAGGACGCTATTTTGCCCGCCACCCCTTGACAAAACAGGCATATTTTTCAAAATTTGGCTTACCACGCGGATGTGGTGGAACTGGTAGACACGCTAGATTCAGGTTCTAGTGCCTGCGAGGGCATGAAGGTTCAAGTCCTTTCATCCGCATTGAAGACCCGCCGAGCGATTGGCGGGTTTTCTTTTGTATTCGGCAGGATTCTTATATTTTGACCGATGCTAGACTCCCACGAAGAAATTCCCGTAGGCGAAATTCCTGTTGATGAAATTGTGGGCGAGCGCGTTGTTTTGCGCCCGCTTGCCGAGCCCGACTTTGCCCCGCTGTACGCCCTGATTGACGGCTGCCGCGGGTTCCTCTCGGCCCATTTGCCGTGGCCGGGTGAGTGCCTCTCGGCAAGCGACGTAGCCTCCCGTGCCGAGAGCTGGGAGTTGCAGGCACAAATGGGGAACGGGGCCTGCTGGGGCATTTTCGAGAAATCGACAGGCCGGGTCGCCGGTTGCGTTGTTGTGGGCTGGGTCCAGTGGACGAACCGCTCGGCGACTCTCAGTTACTGGTTGGGTGAATCTTTCACCGGGGAAGGTCTCGCCACCGAAGCCGTAAAAATGGTTTCAAAAAAAATGTTTTCGTTGGGCGTGAACAGGCTCGAGATCACGGCGTCGGTAACCAACCCCAAAAGCATTGCCGTCGCCTGCCGCGCAGGGTTTGTCGAAGAGGGCAAATGTCGCGAATTTGAACGGATTAACGGGATTTTTGTGGATCACGTGCGTTTGTCGCGCCTGGCCGGGGACCCCTGATTTGGGGTTGCGTAGCTCTAACAATTGTTTACTTGGGTAAACGATAATTGCTTGCTAAATTGTCTATTTGCAGGCCAATACAGCTATTTTATAAGCATGGAAAATGGAGAAAACATAAAGTTAGTTGAACCCGATGTGCTCCAGTACACCAATTTTAGGGTGTACCTGCGCGACTACTACGAGTTCAAAAAGAAGACCTTGCCGGCCTTCAGTCTTCGTTATTTTGCGGAGAAGGCGGGCCTCTCGAGCCATGCGCACCTTAAGTTGACTATTGACGGAAAGCGTAATATCACCAAGGGGACGGTGACCAAGCTTATCCACGGCATTGGGCTCGAAAAGCAGCGTGCCGCCTATTTTGAAAACCTGGTGTTCTTTAACCAGGCCGAGACCGACGAAGAAAAGCATGCCTATTACGAACAACTTGTAAAGAGCAGCCCTCGTTCCAAGTTGCACAAGATGGACAAGGCTCAGTTCCGCATCTTTAGGGAGTGGCACCACTCAGTGATTCTCGAGATGGTCGCCCTGAAGAACTTCCGCCCCATCCCCGACCAGATTTCCAAGAGGCTTAGGGGCATGGTTTCTGCTTCCCAGGTCCAAGAATCCTTGAATATTTTAGTTGAGGCTGGCCTTTTGGTCAAAACTGCCAACGGCTACCGCCAGCGCGACCCCATGATTACCACGGACGACGAGGTCCAGGACATGATGGTCAAACTGTACCACCAGCAGATGTTGCGCATTTCTGCCAACATGTTGGGCGATCTGCCAAGCCAGGAACGCGATTTTTCTGCTCTTACGTTCAGTATTAAGCGCCAAGACTTCCCCAATTTGAAAAAGCACATCCAACTAATGCGCAAAGAACTACTAGATTTCTCTGCGAAACCGGGTGAGGGTGATGACGTCGTTCAGGTAAACATCCAGTTGTTCCCGTTGACACGAGGAGTGTGATGCGATTTTTGAAATCCATAGTCGGTTGCTGCGTAAGCGCGTTAATCCTTGTCGGTTGTTCCGATTCCAAGGATACTGCCGGCATTGAGATTGGCAACCCGGAGATTGCGGATACGGATACGGTGTCGCAAGAGCCCGTGGTTTTGGCTTTGACTGCCGACTTCTCGGTGGATTACGATGACGTGGAACAGGCCGTTCTCGCCAAGAAGGCGGCGAAGGACGAACCGGTGCTTTTGGATTCGTTCTCCATGACGCTCTCGGAGGTCCGTTCCTATTCTAGCTACTATGTCGCGGTTTCGGTAGACCCCACCGACGGTTTGCAGGTGTGGCCCGACGAGGCGGACCTCGATACCTCGATTACCATTTCGTTTACCGAAGGATCCATGGTCGATGAGGCGTTCAACAACATCAACCTGGAAGACGGCGGCTATTTAAAAGAAATTGGCGTTGGCCTCAAGCCTCTCGATGGCAAGGGCTCCATGTACGGTCGGATTTTGGTTGATGGCGAGTATGTGCCGTTCGAGTATTCGCTGAGCGCCTTCCAAAAGGTGATGCTCCGCTACCACTTCTCGCAGGTCGAGTGGGTGACCGATAGCCTTGTGAACCTCTCGGTGGTGTTCTATGTTCGCTACCTTGTCGATGGACTGAACTTGACCGAGGCCGAGGTTTCGGAAGATGGAGTGATTCACTTCAACAATACCGACAATGCGGCTCTTTGGAACAGGTTGAACCAGCGTTTCTTGCCAAGCTTCAGGCCGCTCCGCTTCAACTATGTCAATGCCCAGGGCAATGCTCTTGAAGATTACGTTGCCGATATTTGGGAAGGCGTCGTTGGCGCCATGAGTGACAATACGATTGAAAATGGCGACTTCTCGGACGGCTTGGATCATTGGATTTTCTTCAAGCAGCTTTATGGCGAGGCCACGGCGACTATTACCGACGAGAAGGATGGTAGCCACATCTTGAAAGTGGATGTGACCAATGGCGGCAGCAAGTCGTACAGCGTGCAACTGATTCAGGAAGATATCGCCCTTGTCGCTGGCAAGAAGTACAAGTGCGTGTTCACGATCTGGTCGAATGTCGAAGGTCAGATTACCGCACGCATTGGCACCTACGATGATTACGAGACCGTGGGCTTCATGGAACATCCGATTGTGAAGACTTCGGGCCAGTCGTTCGAGAAGGAATTTACCCCGAGCGAAAGCACTCCGTTTGCAAGGTTCGAATTGAACCTCGGCAAGATGGAACGCACGTTCTACATCAAGGACGTGAAAATCTACCGCATCGAGGAATAACCGAAAGTTTGGTGTATGAAAAAGCCGGCAGATTTTTCTGCCGGCCTTTCTGTTTTTGGATTGACTCGCGCAATATTTCTTTGCGTTATATTTCTTTGCGCAAAGATTCTTCGCGCTGCGTTTCCTCGCTACATATCTTCGAGTTCCTTGCCCTTCGTTTCCTTGATAAACTTTGCCACGAAGAATATGCTGAAGATGGCGAAGAACGAATAGATGGCATATGTCGGGCCCACGCCGATGCCGTCCTTGCCGGTAAGCACCGGGAACGTCCAGGTAACCACGAAGTTAGCGAACCACTGTGCAAGCCCGCAGATGGCGATGGCGATGGTGCGGATGCGGTTGTTGAACATCTCACCGAGCATTACCCACATGACCGGGCCCCAAGTTGCCGCGAAGAAGGTAATGTAGAGGTTCGCCGCAATCAGGGCGATTACGGCCGCAGTTCCCGGGAGGCTCCCGTCGGCACCCGCACTCATGAAGCATACGGTAAGCGTGCTCAGGGTAATTGCCATGCCTATGCTACCGATTAGCAGGAGCGGCTTGCGCCCGATCTTGTCGATAAGCAGGATGGCGACTACGGTCATTACCAGGTTCACGGCGCTCGAAATTACGCTCGTGAGGAATGCGTCGCTCTCGCCGAAGCCCACGCTCTGCCAGAGCATCGTGCCGTAGTAGAAAATCACGTTGATGCCCACCAGCTGCTGCAGTATTGCAAGGCCGAGGCCCGCCCACAGAATCGGGGAAATGCGCTCCCTGCCGTTGATGATTTCGAGCAGGTCGGTAAACTTGGGTTGCTTCTTGTTCTTGAAGGAAGCCTGGATGATTTCCACTTCCTTTTCGACGCCCTCGGGGTTAATCTTCGCGAGCACGTCCCTGGCCTGGTCGATGAACCCCTTGTGGATAAGGTAACGCGGCGATTCGGGAAGTTTCCAGGCGGCGTACCCGTAGAGTACCGCCGGGATGATTTCGACCCAGAACATGACCTGCCATGCCTTGATATTGCCGATAATCGCGTTGTTCGCGGACCCCGCGATGCGCACGATTACGTAGTTCGAAAGGAGCGCCACGAAAATGCCTATCACGATGGCGAACTGCTGCATGGAGCCTAGTCGCCCTCGCAAGTGGGCCGGTGCAGTCTCGGCGATGTAGATTGGGGCGATGATGCTTGCCATGCCGATGCCAAAGCCGCCAATGACGCGCCACAGGATAAAGTCGGACATTCCGAAGGGAATGCCGGAACCGATTGCGCTTATCAGAAACAGGTCCGAAGCAAAGAGCATGCAGCGCACGCGCCCGAAGGCGTCGGCAATGCGGCCTGCAAAGAATGCGCCGATGGCGGCGCTAATCAGTGCAAGCGAAACGGCCCAGGCGAGCTGATAGTCAGTCGCGTTGAAGTGCGCCTTGAGCGCACCATTTGCCCCGTTGATAACGGAGGAGTCGAAGCCGAACAGGAATCCGCCAATGGCAGCGGAGAGCGTAATCAGGACGATATGTCCCATATGCGGATTGTCTTTTGACATTGAGTCTCCTTTTTTGAATTGCTTTAAAGGTAAACTATTGAAAATGGGCAAAAAAGCCACTATGAAAAGAATAAATAGCACAAAACGATATTCCAAGTTGGAATAGGGGGTGGGGCTCCTCCGCTAAATTTCTACATTTACGCCCGAAAATTTAGTACCCGTGGCAGAGTGCCGCGGGGTTTGAGGTAACCCATGTTTCGTGAAGTAAAGAAAGAAGAGACCTTCCCGCAGATCGAAGAGCGCGTGCTCGGCTTGTGGGATAAGGATGAATCGTTCAAGAAGTCGCTGGACTCCCGTCCGGAAACCGAACCGTACACTTTCTACGATGGCCCTCCGTTTGCAACGGGCCTCCCGCACTACGGTCACTTGCTTGCCGGTACCATCAAGGACATCGTTCCGCGTTACTGGACCATGAAGGGCAAGAAGGTTCCGCGCGGTTTCGGTTGGGACTGCCACGGACTCCCCATTGAATCTCTTGTGCAGAACGAACTCGGTCTCGCGGGCGTTGCCGAAATCCAGAAGCTGGGCGTCGACAAGTTCAACGAAACCTGCCGTAGCAAGGTGCTCAAGTACACGAGCGAATGGAAGAAGACCGTTCGCCGCATGGGCCGCTGGGTCGACTTCGACAAGGGCTACAAGACCATGGACAAGAACTTCATGGAATCTGTGTGGTGGGTGTTCAAGCAGTGCTTCGACAAGGGCCTCATCTACCAGGGCTACCGCATCCAGCCGTACAGCCCGGCTCTCGCGACTCCGCTTTCGAACTTCGAAACGAACCAGGGCTATAAGGACCGTCAGGACCCGTCCCTCACTTTGATTTTCCCGCTGATCACGGACAACGCCAAGTTCAAGGACACGAGCATCCTCGTGTGGACGACGACTCCGTGGACGCTCCCGTCCAACTTCGCGATTGCGGTTGGCCCGGACATGGACTACAACCTGGTTGAACAGGACGGCAAGAAGTACTGGTGTGCCGCTACGCGTACCGCCGCCTACTTCAAGAACCCCAACATCGTGGATACCTGCAAGGGTTCCGACCTCGTGGGTTTGAGCTACGAGGCGCTGTTCCACCTGAGCGACGCCTACGCCAGCAAGGAAGAACTCGAAAAGCGTTACAAGATTTACCCGGCCGACTTCGTGAGTACCGAAGACGGTGCCGGTGCGGTGCATATCGCCCCGAGCTTCGGTGAAGAGGACTTCCAGCTCGGTGCTTCCATCGGGCTTGGCCTTTTCGACCCGCTCGATACCGAAGGCAAGTTCACGGACAAGGTCCCGATGTGGAAGGGCCTCGGCGCGAAGGAAGCCGACAAGAGCATTATCGCCTACCTCAAGGAACAGGGCCGCGTGTTCAAGCACGAGACCTTCGTGCATAGCTACCCGCACTGCTGGCGTACCGGCGTGCCTCTGCTGTACCGCGCCCTCAAGACGTGGTTCCTCAAGATCGACGCCCCTGTCACGAGCAAGGAAGGCGTGACCAAGACTTTGAAGGAATGGATGGTCGAGAACAACCAGACGGTGAACTGGGTTCCGGACCACATCAAGAACGGACGCTTCGGCAAGTGGCTCGAAGGCGCACGCGACTGGAACCTCTCGCGTAACCGCTTCTGGGGTACGCCGATCCCGGTGTGGATTGCCGACGACGGCGACATGATTGCCGTGGGCTCCATCGAAGAACTCCAGCAGCTCACCGGCGTGAAGCTCGATGACTTGCACAAGCATTTTGTCGATAAGCTCACCATCGAAAAGAACGGCAAGGTTTACCGCCGCACGCCGGAAGTGTTCGACTGCTGGTTTGAATCCGGCTCTATGCCGTATGCCAGCCGCCATTACCCGTTCGAAAACAAGGAACTCGTGGAACGCAGCTTCCCGGCCGACTTCATTGCCGAAGGTTTGGACCAGACCCGCGGTTGGTTCTACACGCTGACGGTGCTTTCTAACGCACTGTTCCAGAAGCCGGCATTCAAGAACGTTATTGTGAACGGTATTATCTTGGCCGAAGACGGCTCCAAGATGAGTAAGTCCAAGCGCAACTACCCGGACCCGAACGATCTTATCGAACGCACGGGTGCCGACGCCATCCGCTTGTTCATGATCAACTCCGCCGCTTTGAAGGCCGAAGACCTGCGCTTCAGCGAAGAAGGGGTGAAGGGCATCGTGAAGCAGGTGATGCTGCCGCTTTGGAACGCTGTTGCATTCTTTGTCTCTAACCACAACGCTGACGCCGCCAAGGGCCAGCTCAACTGGCGCCCCGGTCAGGAAGTCAAGAGCGAGAATGAACTTGACCGCTGGATGCTTGCAACGCTGCAGGATTTGGCCGCCAAGGTTGAAGTGGAAATGAAGGCTTACCGCCTGTACAACGTGGTGCCCGCCGTGATTGCCGCGGTCGATGACCTCACGAACTGGTACGTGCGCCGCAGCCGTCGCCGTTTCTGGAAGTCCGAAAACGATGGCGACAAGAACGCCGCCTACGCTACCATGTACAAGGTGCTGGTGGACTTCTCCAAGATTCTCGCCCCGTTCCTCCCGCTCCTCGCCGAAGAAATCTATCAGATTCTCGTGCGCGAAGTGGATGCCAATGCTCCGGTGAGCGTACACCTCTGCGAATTCCCCAGCGCCGACAAGTCCCTCATGGACGAAAAGCTCGTGGAACGCATCGCCATGGTGCGTGGCATGGTCGAAATGGGCCGCGTGATTCGCGCTACGAACAACGTAAAGAACCGTATGCCGATTGCTAGCATGACGGTGGTTGCTCACGGCACCGAAGAAAAGAACGTCGCTGAGACCATGAAGGACTTGATCCTCGAAGAACTCAACGTTCGCGAAATGAAGTTCCTGGAAGACGAGACGAAGCTCGTGCAGCTCTCCGCCAAGCCGAACTTCCTCGCTATCAAGGCGAAGGGCCCGGATTACGCGAAGAACATGAAGGTGATTTCTGCCAAGCTGAATTCGCTGAGCGTCGATGAAATCAAGGCTCTGCAGAATGGCGAGACGATTAAGTTCGACTTCGGTGAAGTCGGTGCCGACTGCCTGATGCTCAACCGCATCGTGGCCGATGGCATGGCCGTGGAAGCCAACCAGCACTTCACCGTGGCTCTGGACCTCAAGATCACGGACGAACTCCGCCGCGCCTGCGTGGCCCGCGAACTCGTGAACCGCATCCAGAACCGCCGTAAAGATCAGAACTACGCCATCACCGACAAAATCGAAGTGACGCTGTTCTCTGCAAGCGACGTATTCAAGCAAGCAGTCGCGGAGAACGAGGCTTACATCGCCGGCGAGACGCAAGCAGTCGCTATCAAGTGGGCTGCCGCTGCCGATGGCCTCGAAGCCAACGACGCCGATGGAGAGGCATTCAGCTTCACGACGGTAAAAGCCTAAATACTCTCAAAAAGATTCTAAAAACGCTCTTTCCTTGCGAAAGGGCGTTTTCTTTATTTGGTCTTTTGTTTGAAAAAGTGTATATTTATAGATGAGGTATGAATATGCAAACCGCAACAATTGAAATAACGACTGCGATGGAACCTTATGTAAATAAGCGTGACATGTGGCTGAAGCAACGTGCGATGCTCCTGTACCCCTATATCCAGAACGGGACGATTTCGCATGGCCGTGCCGCCGAGATCCTTGAAATGGACAAGTGGTCTCTTATCCAGTTGTATGGTTCTATGGGCATTCCGTATATTGACATGGACGAAGCGGAACTTGAGCGTGACATTGCAAACGCCCTTGCTGCATGTGGAGAGTCTAAGTGATAGTTGTCTCTGACACGACACCATTACTGACTCTGTTCAAAATTGGACGGATCGATGTTTTGAATAAACTATATAATTCCGTTCACATCCCTTTTGCTGTATTTGAAGAACTGACTCGTAATACTGAATACCCTGAAGAAGCAGAGTATTTTAGGAATTGCCCGTTTTTAGAAGTTCATTCGGAACTTTCCGCAGAAAGAGTATCCCTATTGCAACGAGCGACTGGTTTGGGTCTGGGCGAAAGTGAAGCGATTATCTTGGCAGATGAAAAACAACCGAGTCTTTTGCTGATTGATGAAAGCAAGGGGCGTGTTGTTGCAGAGAGCATGAAACTGACGATTACCGGAAGCATAGGCATTCTCTTTGCCGCATATCAGAAGAAGTTGCTTACTGCAGATGAAATTGACCAAAGCGTTACTATGCTTAGGGGCATGAACCGCTTTATCGGTGAAAAACTTTTTAATTTGCTGTTGTCGTTGGTCCACGATAAGAAATAGGCCCTTTCTATTCCTTTTTCTCCCTAAAAACACTCTTTCCTCTTTACAAAATAGCGAAGAATCGCCATTTTCATTGCAAAAAAGAACTTTTTTGTAAACTATCAGGGCTTTTCGCCCGTTTTTATGTTATTTTTAAAGAGTAAAAGAGTTTTTGCTCTTGTTCTCCAAACGGAATCTAGACACTTCCAAATACACGAGGACAAGGCGAACGCTCACGCAGATATGCCGTTTTCGGCATATCTCGGTTTGTCGTGTCAGCTATTCGGCTGATTTATGGTCGTATCGACCAATGGCAACAGCCCTTTTGGGGCGTGGGTCGTTTGTGTTTATCGTGTAGAGGCAGTCTAGAGCCCCGTTTGGATAAATGCAACGATCTGCGCCTTTTTTGTATTCATACAAAATTTGGCGAAGTTCCTTGTTGAGCAGGGGCGGAATTCATTAAGACTATGATTTCAAGGCTTTCAATTCTGAAGATTGACAAGCAAGGAGATTGCAATGAACAAATTTATAGCAAAAGTTGAAGTTCTCTCATTAGACTTTTTTATCAATTTGGCTTACGGGCTAGAAGAACTGTCTCCTAACAACCAACTGTTGACAACATATGGTCCGATGCTTGAATTTGCGCAACGTGCTATAAGCAAATTTGACAAAACAATGTTAGTTGGTTTAGCCCATATGGCATATGGTTGGATGCCGACAATGATTCAGAATATAGCATTGGAAGGAAATCCTAGCGAATGGAAAAAACAAATTACTAAAGGCTGTGTTGATGGCTCTTTTCTTTCAGAGGTCACTCGGCTAACCAACGACTCTATTGTTGGTGCTAGTAAACTTCTTCACTTTGTCAATCCTGAATTGTATCCGATATACGATTCAAGAGTTTATAAAACGATTCTTGGCAAGCCGAAACATAATCTTTCAAAAGATATTAACAACTACATAAGTTACACGAATAAGTTAAGATCTCTTGTAATGGATAGAAAAAATATCACAAAGATTTCAAGAATCAAAAAAGAACTTGTGCGAAAAAACTTTATTCCTGCTAAATGTTCTAAGATTCGTGTCCTAGAAGTTTGTCTTTATGCTTCAGCAGATAGCATTTCCTCCAAGTGAATTTCAAATGTATTTAACAACAAACAAGGAGTCAATCATGAGAAAAATAAATAAAATAATATTGTGTATGGTTACAATATTAGCCACAACATCTTTTGCATTAGCAGGAACCGTTTCCGATAGGGACGGATACAAATACAAGACTGTAAAAATAGGAAAGCAACATTGGATGGCTGAAGATTACAGGTTTGAAACAAAATTTTCAAAATGTGCAGATTACCGTGGTGTGGATCCTGACGATTGCATTAGGGAGTATGATTTTCTTTCAACAATTGATTCAGATGAGAATATCTGTCCTAAGGGGTGGAGATTGCCAACAACCAATGATTTTATGAAATTAACGCAGTTTGTAGCTTCTGATTTAGTGACAGAAAATATGACTGCAAAACAAGAAAGGCGTATATGGAGTGAAATCGGCAGCCGTCTTAGTTCAACGTCATGCAAGGGCGGAAAAAATTCTGTTGGTTTCAATGCATCATGTATGTTCGACAATGTAGGACCTGTATATTATGGCCAAGTTAATGGTGGCAAGAATAGAAAGGTTGGTGAAACAGCTTTTGAGTGTTATAAAGTAAGTGGATTGGGACTATCACCTGTCGAATGTCCAAAAGGAGGTTGGGCCGTTTATTTACGAGTCAGGTGTATAGAAGAATAAACTTAAAGTTATTTTGGTTATTAATCGTTAGGGATAGTGACCCCTTGGGGACAAGACTCGCGAAGCGAGGCTTGGTTGCAAGAGCGGCGCGGGTGTGCCGCAGGTGCGCACGGGGCGCCTTGCAATATAGCTCGCCCTTGCCGTAGGCAAGGGAACGCCAAAAAAAATTTTGACCGTAGCACTCCGCTGCGGTCTTTTTTAATCTGTGCGATTTTAGTCAAGTTGCAACTAAGCGGCAAAGCCCTTACTCCGCGAATCCCGGAGGGGGCAGGTGCATGCCGGCCATCAGGAGTTTTTTTATCGCAGAATATAATACCCGGGGCTTGTGCGGGTGTGCGTGACGTTTCGGCCCTTGGTGTCGAAGATCCTTGTGGTTCCGTATTGGGGCGCGGGGCGAATCGTGGCTTTTGGCCTGATGGCGTCTACGACGATCGGCGTTGCCGTAGTGAGCAATACCGCAGTAATTGACTTTGCGGGGAGTTTGAGTGCAACCTTGTTGTCGGAGGCTGTCGCGGTTCCTGCCTGTAGCGCGTTGCTTGTGTGCGAAACGAATGTTTCGCCTTGGAGATTTTGCAAGGTGAGCGTTTTGACCTTTCCGTCGGAGGCGAAGTTTGCGAGACTGAGGTTCACGTCTTGGGCGTCTTTTTCGGCGCGGTTCACGAAGATGACCGTGAGCGAGTCGCCCTTGTTGCTGATGGAACTGTAGGCGGACACCAGCGAGTCATTGCTGGAGGTGGACTGCACGCGGTTCGGGTGGCCGTAGCGGCTGAACAGGTGCACCGTTTCGTACATGCCGTCGCCCCATGTCCACGGGGTGAAAATCTCAACACCGTTGTCCTGCATGGTTCCGAGGAAAGACGCATAGATGAGCGCTGTCACCATAGGATCAGAATCGTTCAGGTCTGTCTCGGTGATGCCGAGCGTGATTCCGTGATCCTTGCCAAAGTATTTTTCGAGCCAGTTGTTGATGCGCACGAAGATGTAGGACCTGTAGCCCTTCTCCTTGTCGCTCCAGTCGCACTTGCCTGTGGCGCAGCGCACACCGTTACCGCCCTTGTAGTAGTAGGTGGTGTCGAACAGAACGCGGTGCCAGTTGACGCGGCTTTCGTAGTCCTTTTCGGTGGGGTACCAGTGGATGTCAAATACGTCGAGGAGCCGCATGCCGCTCGCCTTTTGCGCTTCGGCGATTTTCTTGGTGAAGAACTCGAGCCAGCAGTATTCCTGGCCGTCGATCTTGGGCCTGCTTTCGTCGTTGTAGGCATTGATGTGGCACCATTGCCATTCATTAGCGACCACCGGGCCGGTGAGCTTGATATCGCCCCAGGCGGCGCGCGCCTTCTTGGCCACGTCGATATAGCGCTCTACGAGAAAGTCTCCCGTGACGGGCAGGTCCAAGTCGTTGTGCGTGCCGCGCCAGATTTCTATCTCGTTGTCCATGCTCCAGTATTTAAAACGGCTCATGTCGTACTTGAGTTCATCCTTCCAGTGCGGGATGATTCCGACCGTAGAATCGGCAGGCCATTCCATGTTGTAGAGCGAGGCGTCGCCCGCCTTGATGAGCGTCTGGCCGTCTTCCGATACTTCGCCACCGCCCGCGAGGTCGAATGACCGTGACGGATACGAGCCGTGTTCCTGTTTCCAGTTCCAGTCGGGGAAGTTGTATTCGGTGCTGCTTGCCGCGTAGCCCGTGAGCTGGAAGGCGTACATCGCGTCGACGCCCGGCATCTTGTCGAGCACCTTTTTTGCGGTGATGTCCCAGTCGTGCGCATACACGTTGTTGAACCAGTCCGGGTGAACCGTCATTTTGTGGCGCCAGTTGTAGCGCGTGGAGTTGTTGCCGTTGTTCGCGCGCATCATGTGGATGCCCGCGTCGAGCATCTGTGCGATAAACGCCTCTTCGGTGGAGTCGCTTTCGGCCTTGGTGTCACTGATTTTATCGATGTTACGCCCGTAAATGTATGGCGAAATCTTCTTGATGCCTTTTTGCGCGTCAACGGAAATGTCGATGGCGGCGGTGGACAATGTCGCAGCGCCTGCGACGATTGCGGCTAGAATACGTTTCATAAAACACCCCTTTAAAAAACAACCATTCTTTAAAATAATCTCTTTTTTAAAAAGCGGTTATGAGGCCGGAGGGTGTTTGTGGACATTGATGTTGATTTGCATTTGCTGCAGTATCAAGCAAACTTACGAAAAACTTACGGATTTTGAGGTGTGAGATAAAGCACTTTGTTTTACTAGAAAATTTACAAAAAAAAAGGCGATTTTTGTGGCGAGTTTTTCGCTGAAATTCACTTCACTCATAATGGATTCTTGTTTTTTGAACAATATATAAAGCTACATTCACGGCATGGAAATCCCCGTCGAAAAACATCCGCTCAAGCCGTTTTTGCCGGCAAACGCCAAACTCCTGATGCTCGGGAGTTTTCCGCCGCCGCGGCATCGCTGGTGCATGGACTTTTACTACCCGAATCCGCAAAACGACATGTGGCGGATTTTTGGGCATGTTTTTTTCGGGGACAAGACGCATTTTTTGAACGAGGACAATCGCACATTCAACCGCGAACGTGTGGTCGAATTCGTTTTGCAAACGGGTGTAGCACTGTACGATACCGCTTGTGCCGTGCGGCGCCTCAAGGCGAACGCGGCGGATCAGTTTTTGGAAGTCGCCGAGAATACCGACATCGCCAAGCTTTTGAAAAAAATCCCGGAGTGCCGCGCCATCGTGACGACGGGGGAGAAGGCGACCGATGTGCTGTGCGAGTGGAGCGGCGCCGAGAAGCCCGCCGTAGGTAGCTTCAGCCGGTTCACCTATAAGGGTGAGAAATTCTTGCAGTTCCGCATGCCGAGCTCGAGCCGCGCGTATCCCATGAAGCTCGAAAAGAAGGCGGAATACTACGCGGCGATGTTCCGCACTATTGGGTTTAAAGTGTTTTAGAGGTGTTGAATATGGAAAATTTGGTACATACGGTTTCAACGGAAACATTCGAGATGGACTACGTGCGCTTTGGTTCGGGGCCCAAAAACCTGGTCATTGTCCCGGGGCTGAGCCTTAAGCCCATTACGGCTTCGGCGGCTTTCGTCGAGAAAGCCTACCGCATGTTTGAGGAAGATTATACGGTTTATTTGCTGGATCGCCGTAAGGATGTGCCCGAGGACTTTTCGCTTCAAATGATGGCGGACGACATCTCGGCTACAATGGACGCCCTCCACATACAAACTGCCGATGTCTTTGGAACGTCGCAGGGCGGAATGATTTCGCAGTTACTGGCCATAGAGCATCCCGAGAAGGTACGCCGCCTGGTGCTGGGCTCGTCTACGTCCCGTGCAAAAAAACTCCAGCTCGAAGTGATTGGCGGCTGGACGGCTGCCGCCCGCGAGGGTAGGACTACCGACCTTGTGGAATCGTTTGTGGACAATGCGTTCTCTAAGGCTTATTTGGAACGCTTCCGTCGGGCGTTACTCAAAATGTACAGCCACATTTCGGATGCCGAGCTGGACCGCTTCGCCAAGATTTCCAGCACCTGCGGACTCATCAACACGCAGGACCGCCTGGGTGAAATCAAGTGCCCGGTGCTCGTCATCGGTGCGTCGGAAGACCATGTGGTGACTCCCGAGGCTTCCCTCGAAATTTACGACAAACTCAAAAGCGAAGGCGTTCCCTGCGAACTCTACATGTACGAGGGCTATGGGCACGCCGTTTACGACGAAGCCCCCGACTACAAGGACCGCCTGCTCGCGTTTTTCAGGAAGGGGTAATGTGCCCGCGTCATACCGACGCGTTGAAGTGCTTTACTTGGCGAAGCCGGGTTCCGGCAAATGCATCCCTGCCATAGTGAGGTTGTTCTGTTTGGCGTAATCAAGAATGCGCTTGCGGCTTTCGATGGATTTGGCCTTATCCATGTCGTAGTTCGAATTGATTTCGGGGTGGTTTATTTGCAGGGCGAAACCGTGCATCAGGTCGCCGATGATTAGCATCTCGCCGTAACGGAAGGCGGTATGCCCAGGCGTGTGGCCCACGGCGTCAATTGTAAGCACCTTGTGGGGGAGGCTGTCGCCGAACGCGAACAAGTGCAGGCTGTCGGCGTAGACGCCGAGAATCGCCTTCTGCATGTCGTTCTTTTCGATGTCGTTCATCCAGGCGTCATGCTCCACTTGGCTCAAATATACTGCGGCGTTCTTGAATACTCGCTCCATGCCGGCGTCCGTCTTTTTGACAAGTCCTGAAATGTGGTCCATGTGCAGGTGCGTGAGGTAAATGAGCTTGATGTCGTCGGGGTTCACGCCGAGTTCGCCCAGGTGCCGCGCGAGCTGCCCGCCAAAATCGCCGAGGCCTGCGTCGAACAGAATGTGCTCGCCGTCGATTTTGGCGAGGAACGTGCTCACCGTCGCCGGGATGCCGTCGGGCATGCCGATGCTTGCGTACAGCGAATCGCTCGCGTCGCTAAAGAGCGTGCGCGGGTTCAGCTTGGTGCCTTCGTTGTCCTTGATCCAGGTGAAGGTCGAAGCGTCGCTCAATGTGACAATCTTAGTGTCGGTGATTTGTGTCGCATTTTCGGCCTTCGCGGCGGGTGTGGCGCTTTCAATCTGTGCCGCGCTTTCGGCCTTGTTCTCGGTATTCGAACTGCAGGCGGCGAGCAGTCCCGCGAGCGCGCTCACGGCAATAAAAGTCATTTTCATAGGGAAACTCCGTTCGTTTATATCAATATATTAAGAAAATTTGTTCCCCTTTTCGCTTTTTCGAGTATATCTTTACAAGAAATTGAGAGGTAATGCATGACAATCGCGATGATTTTGGAACTTCTGGTGGTCCTTTTGGCTCTTTACGTAGGCTCCCGTTACGGAAGTCTCGCCTTGGGTGCCATCTCGGGAATCGGCCTTGCCATTTTGGTACTCTGCGTTGGCATGACGCCGGGGAAGCCGCCTTCCGATGTTATCTACATCATCATCGCGGCGGTCACGTGCGCAGGCGTGATGCAGGCGTCGGGCGGCATGGATTGGCTGATTCAGCTGGCCGAGCGGCTTTTGCGCAAGCACCCGAACCACATTACGTTCCTCGCCCCACTTTGCACGTTCTTCCTCACGGTACTCGTGGGTACGGGCCATGTGGTCTATACCCTCATGCCTATCATCTGCGACATCTCCCTTAAAAAGGGCATCCGTCCCGAGCGCCCATGCGGCGTCGCTTCCATCGCATCGCAGGTGGGCATCACGTGCTCCCCGATTGCGGCGGCGGTCGCTTCGTTCGTCATCATCTCGAACGCGAACGGTTTTGGCGTGAACAACCTGCAGGTCATCGCCATCACCATCCCGGCGTGCCTTTGCGGGCTCATGGCTGCGGCTGCGGCCTCGTATAAGCGCGGGCTCGACCTCGACAAGGATCCTGCATTCCAAGCGCGCCTCGCCGATCCCGAAACAAAGAACTACATGTACGGGAACACCGTTTCCGTGCTCGACAAGGAAGTCCCGAAGTCCGCAAAGGCGGCGGTGTTCATTTTCCTTGGGGCGCTCGCCATCATCGTGCTGTTCTCCATTTGCCAAATTCTCGGTCACGACATCCGCCCGCTGATCCCGACGGGGAAGGTAGTCGACGGAGTCGCCCAGATGAAACCCTTGGCCATGAACATCATCATCCAGATAATAATGATTTCTGCGGCGGGCCTCATGATCGTCTTTTGCAAGGCGAACCCCAAGAAGGCCGTGGCCGGCGCCGTGTGGCAGAGCGGCATGGTAGCGGTCATTGCCATTTACGGCATCGCATGGCTCGCCGACACCTACTTTACGAACTACATGGACGTGATGCAGGGCGGCCTCAAGGGCGTCGTGGAACATTACCCGTGGGCGATGGCGTTCGCCTTTTTTGCGGTGAGTGTGCTCATCAACTCGCAAGGTGCGGTCGTGGTCGCCATGCTCCCGCTTGCCTACAAGCTCGGCATCGAGGGGCCGGTGCTTCTCGGAATCTTGCCGAGCGTCTACGGCTACTTCTTTATCCCGAACTACCCGTCCGATATAGCGACGGTGAACTTCGACCGTTCGGGCACGACCGTCATTGGCAAGTACCTGTTGAACCATAGTTTCATGATGCCGGGCCTCATTTCGGTTGTCGTTTCGACCATCGTGGGGACGCTCATTGTGAAGGTTTTCTATTGATGAAGAAAAAGCGAGCTCCGTTGACCCGCTCGCAAATGATGCAGGCGGTACATTCCGAAAATACGAAGCCCGAAGTGCGTGTGCGTAGAGAACTTTTCAAGGAAGGGTTCCGCTACCGCTTGCACCGCCGTGACTTGCCGGGCACTCCCGACCTGTTCATTTTGAAATATGGTGTGGTCGTGTTCGTCAATGGCTGTTTTTGGCACCAGCACGGCTGCAAGTTCACCTCGCGCCCCAAGAGTAATTCCAGTTTTTGGAATAACAAGTTCGACAACAACATTGTGCGTGACGTAAAGACCGCCTGGAAACTTTCGCTTTTGGGCTACCGCGTGGCGACTGTCTGGGAATGTTCCTTGGCTGTGGACTTTGACCACGCCATAGAACGCCTCGTTGCCTTCATTAAAAGCGACGAGGAGACGATTGAAATTTAAAGCGGGATGGAAAACGATGACGGAATTCCAGAAGAAACTTTTTGATTTGCGTGATGTTGAGTACGCCGCCTTCCAGGCGAAACTCACGCCGACGGTGCCGGCGGAACTTTTCATTGGCGTGCGCGTGCCGCAGGTGCGGACCCTCGCGAAGGAACTCGTAAAGTCCTCGCAATACAAACCAACGAAATTCGCGCAGACCGCGGTATCCAAGTTTCTCTCCCAGCTTCCGCACAAGTATTACGACGAGAACATGCTGCACGGGCTTCTGATCTCTGAGATGGAAGACTTTGACACGTGTGTTGCCGCGGTTGACGATTTTCTCCCCTTTGTAGACAACTGGGCCGTATGCGACATCATGAGCCCGAAGGTTTTCAAAAAGCACAAACCGGAACTCCTCAAAAAAATCCGCGAGTGGGCTGGGAGCAATGACGTGTACACTTGCCGCTTTGGCCTCGAAATGCTGATGAAGTATTTCCTCGATGCGGACTTTAAGCCTGAGTACCTCAAATTGCCCGCGGCAGCACGCGGCGAGGACTACTATGTAAAGATGATGGTCGCTTGGTTCTTTGCGACGGCGCTTGCCAAGCAGTGGACTGCGACGATTCCCTATATAGAAAAGCAGAAACTGGCCCTCTGGACGCATAACAAGGCAATACAAAAGGCAGTCGAAAGCTATCGCATCACCGACAGCCAAAAGGACTACTTGCGGAGTTTGAAAAAATGACCTTTTTGGGCTCGTTTTTGCCGGACCTTGGGTGCCCGAGTCCCCAAACCTTTCTATTTTACAGACCACTATGGCAAAAATTCTCTTTAAAAAACAGTTATCTCCTGCGGTATTCCAATTCCGCGTCGAGGCCCCGCTGATCGCCCAAGAGCGTAAGGCCGGCCAGTTCATCATCCTCCAGACGAACAAGGACAACGGCGAACGCGTGCCCCTCACCATCGCCGATGCCGACACGACTGAAGGCTCCATCACCCTGATTTTCCAGACCGTCGGTAAGACCACCACCGAACTCTCCAAGTTCGAAGTCGGTGACGATATCCCGGTGCTCGTGGGCCCGCTCGGTTCCCCGACCCACATCGAGAATTTTGGCCACGTGGTTTGCGTGTGCGGTGGCGTGGGCATTGCCCCGATGCACCCCATCGTTCAGGCCATGAAGAAGGCCGGCAACAAGGTCACCATCATCATGGGTGCCCGTAACGAGAGCCTCTTCCTCATGAAGGAAGAAATGACCGCCCTCGCCGACGAAATCATTTTCATGACCGACGACGGCTCCTACGGCCGCAAGGGTCTCGTGACCGAACCGCTGAAGGAACTCTGCGAAGACACGAAGGGCAAGCCCGACATGGTGCTCGCCATCGGTCCTCCGATCATGATGAAGTTCTGCGCCCTCACCACCAAGCCCTACGGCGTGAAGACCGTCGTGAGCCTCAACAGCATCATGGTGGACGGGACCGGCATGTGCGGTGGCTGCCGCGTGACTATCGGCGGCAAGACCAAGTTCGTCTGCGTCGACGGCCCGGAATTCGACGGCCACGAAGTCGACTGGAACAACATGCTCCAGCGCATGGGCGCCTTCAAGCCCCAGGAACAGGAAGCCTTGCACCGCTTCGGTGCCAATGACGGCCACAAGTGCAACATTGATAAGATGGCTGACGCAAAGGCCAAGGAGAGCAAGTAATGTCTGAACATTTGACTCGTGAACAGTTGGACGCCGCCGCCAAGGTGGAACTTGAAAAGATTAATGCCCTTCCGAAGCCGCTCAAGCCCAAGGACAAGACTGCCATTCCGGCACAGCCCATGCCGCAGCTGGAACCCAGCTACCGTGCCCGCGTGATGGAAGAAGTCGCCCAGGGTTACACCGAAGCTCAGGCCATTGTTGAAGCTAACCGCTGCCTCGCTTGTAAGAACCAGCCTTGCGTCGAAAGCTGTCCGGTGCACATCGACATTCCGGCCTTCATCGCGAAGATTGCCGAAGGCGACTTCAAGGCCGCTATCGCAAAGATTAAGGAAACCAGCTTGCTTCCGGCAATCTGCGGCCGTGTTTGCCCGCAGGAACGCCAGTGCCAGATGAACTGCACCATGGGCAAGATGCACAAGGACGTGAACCAGGCTGTGGCCATTGGCCGTCTGGAACGCTTTGCTGCCGACTACGAACGCAACAACGGTGGCGCCTCTGTGCCGGCCGTGAAGCCCGCTACTGGCAAGAAGGTGGCTGTGATCGGTTCCGGTCCTGCCGGCCTGGTGGTTGCCGCCGACGTGCGCCGCGAAGGCCACGACGTGACCATCTTCGAAGCATTCCACAAGCTGGGTGGTGTGGTCCGTTACGGTATTCCTGAATTCCGTCTGCCCAAGAAGATTGTGGACAACGAAATTGAATCCCTCGCTGCCATGGGCGTGAAGTTCGAGACCAACTTTGTGATTGGCCGTACCCGCAAGCTCAAGGATCTGATTGAAAAGGACGGTTTCGATGCCGTGTTCGTCGGTACCGGTGCTGGCCTCCCGCTCTTCATGAACATCGAAGGTGAAAACCTGGTGGGTGTGTTCGCCGCTAACGAATACCTGACCCGCGCTAACCTCATGCGCGCCTACGACAAGGAACATGCCGATACCCCGATGTGGCCCGGCAAGAACGTGGTGGTTCTCGGTGGCGGTAACGTCGCCATGGACGCTGCCCGTATGGCCCTCCGTCTTGGTGCCGAAAAGGTCCGCATCGTTTACCGCCGCAGCATGAACGAACTCCCAGCCCGTAAGGAAGAAGTTCTCCATGCCCAGGAAGAGGGTGTCGAATTCTGCGTTCTGCAGAACCCGGCCAAGATCCTTGGCGACGAAGCCGGCCACGTGCGCGGCATGCTCGTCGACAAGTACGAACTCGGCGAACCCGATGAAAAGGGCCGTCCGCGTCCGGTCAAGGTCGAAGGTGCAAGCTTCGAAATCGAATGCGACACCGTGCTGGTTGCTATCGGTAACGGTTCCAACCCGCTTATCAGCAATACCACGCCGGAACTCTCTGTCGACAAGAAGGGGCACATCCTTCTCGAAGATGCCGCCGCCAACAAGACCTTCATGGAGAAGGTTTATGCCGGTGGTGACATCGTGCTCGGCGCTGCAACCGTGATCCTCGCTATGGGCGAAGGTCGTCGCGCTGCTGCAGGCATCAACGAATTCCTGAAGAAGTAATTCTTCCTCAAATCTTGGATTTGATAAAAAAGGATGGCTCCGGCCATCCTTTTTTTGCTATCTCCGTTGTTAACCGGTGCAACGTGTATCTTTCTTTTTTCAAACTTTTTGGGGGTACAAAAGCTATTTTTACTCTTGGATTTGACGTATGGGATCCAAAAGCTGCAAAAATGGGGCGAAAATCCCCCGTTTGAGCTGTTTTTAGGAGTTTTGCAAGTTTTTTGTTCTGCCATTTTTACATTGGACGGCTCTAAAAAGTTCGTTTTTTAAGTAGATTATGGAAGCGAAAAACATAAAATGATGCTTGCGAGAAATCGCGGGTAAAACCATATACGGAGTAACTATGCTCGACCTTCTTGCGGTCCAATCCAGCGGCGCTAATGCCACCATCATAACCTTGGTCTACTCACTGCTTTTAGCGTTCATCCTTTCTTCCATTATCGGTTGGACTTACGAAAAGACCTTCCTTGGACTTTCTTATTCCCGTAACTTTGTTCAGGCCCTTGTGCTGAGCTCCATGGTCGCCTGCACGGTGATGCAGGCCATTGGCGATAACGTAGGCCGTGGCCTCGGTATGTTGGGCGCCCTCTCCATTGTGCGCTTCCGTACGAGCTTCAAGGACCCTCGCGACATCATGTTCATATTTATGAGTCTGGGTGCAGGCATTGGTTGCGGTGTGTTCAGTTGGGGAGCCGCCCTCGGCGGTACCATCGCCTTCTGCTGTGTCGCCTTCTTGCTTTCCCGCACGGGCCTCGGCACTAAGCACTTCTTTGATGGCATGCTCCGCTTTGCCCTCCCGAACGAACCGCATGTGCGCGGCCAGATCGAAGATATTATGAAGGGGAACCTCAAGACGTTCATCCTCATTACCATGCGTGAAGTGGACGGCGGGGCGCGCTTGGACGTGGCCTACCAGATTCGCCTGCGTGCAACCAAGCCCGCGGCCGAAATTCTCACGATGTTGTCTAAGGTCGAGGGCATCTCGGACGTACAGTTCATGATGCAAGACGCCACCACGGAAATGTAAGGAGATGAAAAATGAATAAGCTTGAAGATCTCCTCGATAATTTTTGGAACGCCCACAAGTCCAACGCCGGAGTGGCTTACGTGTATGGCCACAAACTCTCCCTCGCTTGGATCCTGGCTCTTATTGCTGCCATTGGTCTAGGTCTCCTTTATCAGGGTAAAATCGCCATGTTCCAGGGCATTGCCGAAGCGAGTGAAACCATCATCAGCGCTCCGGCTGCTACCGAGATTGTGAAAATCCATGTGGTTCCCGGTCAAGAAATCCAGGCTGGTGACACCATCATTGAACTGAACCGCCCGGACCTGAACCTCCGCATTGCCGAACTTAACCGCGAACTTGACGCCATCGAGGGCCGTAGCAGTCTGGGCACTGCCGAAATCAACCAGAAGGTGGCGGCCATCAAGGCCGACGCCGCCTCCCGCAGTTCGAACCTCCGCTCCGAGATCAACCGCCTAGAAACCGAATACAAAAAGAACAAGGAAATCTCGGCGAAGCTCAAGAGCCTGTCTTCTTCGAAGGCTAGTGGCGATGGCAATGACGCCATGACCATGCAGATCAACAGCCTCAAGAACGAACTTGCCTTGGTGCAAAAGAGCGCGAACGAACAAATCGCCCTCCTCCGCGGCAGCAGCAACCTTCAAAAGTCGACGGGCAAGAGCGAAGCCGAAACCCTTCGCAAGGAATTGGAATCCCTCCAAAAGGAATTCCAGGAACTGACCGTGGTGAGCAAGGAAAATTGGGTCGTGGGCGATGTGAACGTCCGCGAAGGTGAAAAGGTCTCGAGCTTTACCCCGGTGGTGACGCTCACCCGCAAATCCCCGACGCTCGTTCGCGGTTACATCAACGAACAAGTTTACCAGCGCATGGACGTTGGCGAGACGGTCAAGGTGATGACTCTCGGCGGCACGGGCAAGGCTGTGGAAGGCGAGGTCGTCGGTCTTTCGAGCCGCATTGTGCCGTTCCCGACCCGCATGTGGAAAATGGCCGAAATGCCGGTCTACGGTCGTGAAGTCACGATCAAGATTCCTGAACAGAACCCGTTCCTGTTGGGCGAAATGGTGACCATTTCTGAATCCAACAAAATCCTCAAGGGCAAGTAATGAAGTCTTTTGCTATTCTCCCTCTGTTGGCGGCGGCCTCCGTTTTCGCGGGCCCGCTCACATGGGACATGTTGATCAATTCTGTTAAAGATGACCCCGTACTGCAGGCGTCCGAAAAACGTTCCACTGCGGCCTCCACGGGAGCCCCTGTCAAGCTGTGGGAAAACGTTGAACTGCGCTACAAGCTGGACGGTTTCTCTTTTGCAACGCACGACTTTGAACTCCGCTTTAAGCCCAAGTCGTTTGGCTCGGGTAGTGCCGACAAGGCGTATTACGAAAGCCAAAAGAATTACCAGAACGCCCGCTTGGCGGTGGACCGTTCCTTGGTGCTTTACGAGCGCTACGAGCGCGCCCTGCGTTATACGAATCGCCGCAAGATTGCCGCGCTGAACCAGCAGGTTTACCAGGTGAACCAGGACCGCATCGAGGTGCTCCACCTCAAGGCGGGCGCCTCCTCCTTCAACACGCAGGACCTGATCTCGGCCATTGAACGCGAGGCGACCCTCCGTGCCGAACTCATGAGCGACAGTGCCGCTCTCCGCGATGCCGAACTCAAGATGAAGTCGTGGGTCTCGGACTTTGAAGGCGTCGAACTGGACAGCTCCTTCCTCCCGACCATGGACGAACTGGCGACCAGTCTCGAGAAGGGCTTTGAAATTGACGAGAACGCCCCGCTTATTATGAAGGCGAAGAGCAAGATGGAAAGCGAGCGCGCTAAGGCCAAGCAGGATTTGGCGAAAAACCGCGACTACATTTCGCATATTGGCATTGGCTACGAGCTCAAGATTGAGTCCCTCATGGAAAAGTACAAGACACTGGAACCGGCCGATGTTTATGGTACTGGCGCCTACGCCGACTACGTGGACGACTTTGAAAAGGAAACGGGCTGCGATGGCGTGATGGGCTGTACCGAAACGGCCAATATCCTGGTGCCCGATTACGACAACCGCAAGACTGCCGACAAGTTCTTTGTGAATTTGGCTGTAAAACTCCCGTTCTTCGACAGCAATAACGGCAGCGCCATCAAGAACCAGGTGGCAGAGCTCGATGCCGAGAGCGATTACCTGGATGCCGTCCGTCAAGTGAACCAGAGGGTGGGGCGCCTTTCCGAAGAAATCGTGGCGCTTGTTGCCCAATGGAAGGTGCAAAAGGAATTTGTTCAAAAGGTGAACGCCGGAAGCATTTTCGAGGACTTTGCCCAGAGCGCCGGTTCCGACCCGCTCCTGTTGCTCCGCGCTCGCGAGAGCGCCCTTGAAAGTGACATGAAGGCGGTCAAGCTCGAAGCCGACATTTTCGACCGCTACCTCATGCTTTTGGACTATGCGGGCGTGTTTGCCAACACGAGTATCCACAACCATCTTCGCGAAGGATTGAAGTAATATGGCAGAAGCCCGCGGATTCAGCCTTCTCGAGCGGTTCGAGCTCAAGTACCATATCCCCGTCGAATGGGCGGACCGGATCGGGGACTTCCTTAAGCCGTATTGTGAAGAGGACCATTATTCGCAGATTACGCCGGGGCACTTTTACTGGATTACGAACTTGTATTTGGATTCGCCCAGCTGGACGTTTTTGGGCTGGAAAAAGAAACAGCTTTTGGACCGCTTTAACATGCGTGTGCGCACCTATGGCGAGCATCCGGCGCAAGATGGCACGTTCCACTTTGAATGCAAACGCAAAATTAGGAACATTTGCTACAAGAGCCGTGCGACTATCAAGGGCATTAACCCTGGTGAGGTTTGGAACATGAAGCCCGAGGAATGGCCATGCAAAACCGACAAGGACCGCATGTACCTGAACGACTTCATTTACAAGACCAGGCTCCACAATGCGCACCCGAGGCTCCTCACGCAATACAAGCGTCGTGCCTGGTTCGGACTTCGCGAAGAGTACTCCCGCGTGACCATCGATACGGGCATGCGGTTCCGTGAAGAGAATGGTTTTGATTACACGGTGGATCCGCACTACATGCACTCAACGGGCATCCCGAGGTTCTTCCAGCCGGGCTGTGATGCCGTGCTGGAGCTCAAGTGCCCGGCTTCCCAAATGCCGTATTGGATGTTCGACCTCATCAAGACTTTGAATTTGAAGCACGGGGCGTTCTCTAAATTTGGCAATGCCGCCGCCGAATGGAAACGAGTATACGAAAATCCACGCCGTTTCAAGAGTCCATATTGGACAAAGCTTTGCGGAAACTTTTAAAAAAATATATATAGGATTAGGACATTAACGAGGATATCCTTATGAACATGAAAAAGTGGTTATGGACTGGCGCCTGTATCTCCTTGATGAGCGCTATGGTTGCCTGCTCCAGCGATGATAGCAGCGAAGAAGAAAACAACCCGGTTCAAGGAGGCGACACCCCGGTGCTTTCGTCGGGCGCGACTCCGGCTTCTGCAGGTAATGATCCTAGTTCTTCGGGTTCCACCCCGGCGTCGGCGGCTACGCCTGGATCTTCGAGCTCCAAGGGCTCCTCCATCTATAGCTCTTCGATGTCCGATACGGACGCTCCGCAAATGGCCTGCTCCGAGATTATGTACAACGCCCCGGAAGGTGACGGCTCTGCTTTGGAATGGATTGAAATCTACATTGCGGGCGGCATGGACATGGACGCCATGACGAATTTCGAAATGCACTTGAGTGGTGCGGTCGACTATGTGTTCCCTGCAGAACCTTTGAAGAAGGGCGAATACATTGTTGTGGCAAACGATGTCAACTTGTTCAAGACGGTTTATCCCCAGTTTGCCGGCCGCGTGTTTGGTCCCTGGACGGACCCTGATACGTACAAACTTGTGAACGAAGGCGACGTGGTGAACGTGAAAATCCGTGGCGAGGGCGACGTGAGCTGCGCCTTTAGCAACGAACCTCCTTGGCCGAGCCTCGCCAACGGCAAGGGAAGTTCCCTGGTTTATGTGGGTGGCAACGCGGCTCAGTCTGTGGCTTGGTGCGCCAGCAAAACAGCAGGCGGTAACCCCGGTGTGGGTGGAGACGCCTGCGTAGAGGTTTCGAATACGGTCCGCATCAACGAAGTTTCCCCGAATGCAACCGGTGCCAATGCCTGGCTTGAACTTTACAATTCGGGCGATGAGGCGGTCGACATCACGGGTTGGACTGTCTATGTCCAGCGCCGTGGCGAGACCTTGACCATCACAAGCGGGTCAGTCCCGGCCAAGGGCTTCCTTGTATTGAATGCCACCGAGAACTTTGACAAGGAACTGGTCGTGAGCGACCAGGGTGGTGAAATTTACCTCTATGGTGCTGTTCCGGGTCAGGAATCGAGCATTTGGGTCTCTGCTGGCCAGTATACGACTGGCGTTCTTGACTTGGCCGATGGTTCCATTGCCCAGGGTCCCATGACCACGGCGACTCCGGGTGCTGCCAATTCTTCTTTCAAGATTGGTTCCGTGTACATCAACGAAATCCATTACCACCCCGCCGAAACGAACAACGCAGGCTTGGGATTTGAATTTATGGAAATCGTGAACAACACCGCTGCCGACCTCAAACTTTACAATGCGACGATTGGCAGGGGCTGGAAAATTGAAGGCATCAACATGACGTTCGGTTCGTCTGATGTTATCCCGGCGAACTCGATGATGGTGCTTTTGCCGGACTCCATGGCAAGCCAGGGAGCCAAGGTGCGCTCGGCGTTCAAGATTGCAGAAACGATTCCCATAGCCTACTACAAGGGCAAGCTCTCGAACCGCAGCGAAACCATTGCCATTAAGGAGCCTTACGCTATTGAAAACCCCGGCACTACAAACGAAAAAATCTTCTATACTTGGCACGATGCCACGCTTTATTCCGATTGCTGGCCAACGCTCAAGGAAGCTGACGGTTTTGGCTATAGCCTGCAGCGTAGCGACAAGACGACCATGGGTTACGAGGAAAATGCGTGGACTGCTGCAGCCCCGACCATGGGTAAGTAAATTGTAGTATTGGTTGTTTTGTATTTCATTCGAGAAAACCCGACGTTGGTCGGGTTTTCTTTTTTGTTGGTCAGTGGCGGAGTTGCTTGCAAAAGGGCTTTTTTTTATTTTATTACCGGTATGAAAAAGAGTTTACTTTACATAGCTTTGGGGAGTGCTTTGGCGCAAGCGGCGTCTTTGTCTCTGCAAGATGCGCTGGAAATGGCCAAGGCGGGAAACTCTCAAATCAAGGCAGAGAAAGCCAAGGTCGAGATGGCGGAGAGCGGGCAGAGCGAGGCCCGTTCCCGTTTTATGCCGACGGTTACCTTGAGCGCGGGCATTACTAGAATTGACGACCCCATATACATTGATTTGACCGAAGTGCAAACGGCGATGAGCGGCCTTGCTAGCGGGCTGGGCTCTGCCGCAGGGGCTGCAGCCTACTCCAAGGCCTACATTGACACTTACAACCAGGCGTACCAGCAGGTTTACGCGCAGGCGACAGGCGCCGGACTTGATGCCGCGACGGCTACCGGCATGGCCGAGAGCAAGGCGAAGGAGATGGCGCAAGAAAACGCCGACACCTATGCCAAGGATGCCACGCAAAAGATGGCGGGCGCCCAGGCTCAAATTGATAACGCCGACTTTAAAAAGAAGGTTCAGGACGACTGGTTCTTTAACGCCAGGCTGAGCGTGGTTTGGCCGATTTTTACGGGCCTCAAGATTTATTCGGCGTATGACGCCGCCAAGGAGAACGTGAACGCCCGCAAGGCTGAGTTCGACATGGCGCAAAACTCCATTTTGCTTGATGTGGCGACCAAGTACTTTACGCTCCGCCTTGCCGAGGAGCTCTCGGTGATGCGCGAGACGACCAAGAAGAACCTGGCCGAGCATTTGGAACGCTCCAAGAAGCTGGAAGCGGGTGGGCAGATTAGCAAGGCGGAACGCCTGCGTGCCGAGGTGGCCCTGGCCGAGGCCGAGAACGCCTACGAGGATGCTCTGCGCGATCAGTCGCTTGCCCGCATGGCCCTGGCGAGCCTGCTCCACACCGATACGAGCCTCACGGCGACAACGCCGGTGGAAGCCCCCGAGAACGTGCGCTCCATGGAAGATTTTAAGGAGATTGCCAAGGAAAAACATCCTGGGCTTCGTCAACTGCGTACCGAACGCAAACGCAGCCAGGCGGCGATTGGCGCTGCCCGTGCCGATTACTTCCCGACTATTGCCCTCTTTGGCTACAAGGAACTCTACACCAAGGATTTGACGATTTTGGAACCGGAATGGGCGATTGGAGCCAAGGCACAGTGGGATTTGTTCAAGGGTGGCGAGACCCGCTCGAAGGTGAGTAACGCCAAGGCTTTGGACCGCTCGCTCTCGAGCATGGAAGAACAGACTTTGGACAACATCGACTTGCTCGTGGAAAAGCGTTGGCGCGAACTGGAGCATGCCAAAGGACGCCTCGCGAGCTTGGTGAAGACTCGCGAGCTTGCCGACGAAGCGCTCCGCAGCCAAACGAGAGCCTACGAGGCGGGCCTTGCGACGGGTCTCGACGTGGTCGATGCCGAACTGGCTTTGTCGCGTTTGCAGGTTGCCGATTTGAAGGCGCATTTTGATGCCGTGATTGCATGGCTCGGATTGCTGGAGGCTGCGGGCGAGGTGGCCGATGCGGGCACGATGCTTGCCGCCAAGCAGCGTCCGGTCGAGAAACCGGCAGAAGTTGTGCCCGAGCAAATCCCGGCGCAGGCTCCAGCCGAAACGCCTATCCAGACTCCTGCCGCAGCCCCTGCTGAACCTGCCGCTAACCCGGTGGCCGCTCCCGAGGGAACGCCCGCTGCTGAACCTGCCGCTAACCCGGTGGCCGCTCCCGAGGGAACGCCCGCTGCCGAACCTGCGCCAAAAGAAATTAAAGGAGAGTAATAGATGAACGTATTGAAACTCATCGGAAAAGTCCTGGTCGTTTTCGCTTTGATTGCGCTTGTAGTTCTTGGGATTCTCGCTTTGCAAAAGTTCGCGACGGAACCGCGCGAAGCCTACTTGCAAGGGCAAATTGAAGCCCGCCGCGTGCTGGTTGCTGGCAAGGTCCCCGGTCGTGTCGAGAACTTGTTCTTCCGCGAAGGCGACATGGTCGAGAAGGGCGCCATTGTGGCGGTGATTAGTAGCCCCGAAATCGAGGCGAAAAAGATGCAGGCTCAAGGCGCTTTGGGTGCCGCCCGTGCGCAGGCCTCCAAGGCAAAGAATGGTGCTCGCAGCGAAGACATCACTGCGCTCAAGGCCATGGCCGACCGCGCGCAAGATGCCGCCAACCTGGCCAAGAATACTTATGACCGTGTGCAGAAGCTTTTTAACGAAGGTGTGATTCCCCTGCAAAAGAGGGATGAGGCCGAAACGCAAATGAAGGCGACGCAGAGCGCTGCCGACGCCGCCAGGGCCCAGTACAACCAGGCTGTCGCCGGCGCCCGCAGCGAAGACAAGGCCGCCGCCAACGCGCTTGTGATGCAGGCCCGCGGTGCCACCGCCGAAGTGGACGCGTACTTGGAAGAGACCAAGATCCGCGCCCCCATCGCCGGTGAAGTTTCCGTGAAGCTCGCCGAAGAAGGCGAGGTCGTGGGCTCGGGCATGCCGGTGGTCGCCATTACCGATCTCTCCGATTCCTGGGCGACTTTCCACCTCCGCGAGGACCTGCTCAAGAACGTCTCGAAGGGCAAGACTTTTGAAATCTTTATCCCGGCGCTCGGCAAGACTGTTGAGATGGAAGTGAGCTACATTGCCTCTGTGGGCGACTACGCCACCTGGCGCAGCTCCAAGGAAAGCGGCGGGTTCGACCTCAAGTCATTTGAAGTCCGCATGCGCCCGAAGGCCGTAATCGAAAACCTCCGCCCAGGTATGAGCGCGCTCTTCCCCGTGGCTAGCATCCAGGCAGAGAACATCGTCAACCCGTAGGCATTCCTGTGTTCCGGGATTTCTTTAGGGCTGTCCGCAAGATTTATTTCAGCCACAACATTGTGCTGTGGCTGATTGCGCTCATTTTGCCCGTTGGCGTTTCGGTGTTCATGCTCGACGTTTTCTCGGCCGAGATTATTCAGCACATCCCCATAGGCATTGTCAAGCAGGACCGTTCCGAGCTTGCCGATAGGCTTTCGCGTGCGCTCGATGCGAGCCCTGTGCTTGACGTTGTGCTGGAGTGCGAACAACTGTCGGATTGCGAACATGCGGTAATTCGCGGAGAACTCCAGGCGTTCATCGTGTTCCCCTACGACATGGAACGTCGGGCGCTCCGGCTTGAAACTCCCGTGGTGCCGGTGTATTCTAGCGGGCAGAACTACCTCACGAATACCTTTGCCGCCAAGGAAGTCCGTTCTATATTCTCGACAATCGGCGGAGACCTTTTTACTCGCGCCATGGAAGAACCCGTGCGCGTGGAACTCAAGTCCGTGGGCAACACCCTGGGCAACTACCAGGGCTTTTTGGCGATGGGCCTCATCACGTCCATTTTCCACTTGGCTAGCATGCTGGTGGCGGTTTACGTGATGAGCCTGCCGTTCCGCGACCATCGCGTTCGCGAATTCCTCGCCGCAGCGGGCAATTCCCGCGTGACGCTCGGGCTTGCGACGGCTCTCCCGTTGGTGCTGGTGCAATGGCTTTCGCTGGTAGGCACGTATGCCTACGCCCACCGCACGCTCTCGCCAATGACTTTTGACGAATTCATCGTTGTCTCGGTGGCACAGCTCGCCATGGTGCTCGCTTGCGTCGGTGCCGGGATTTCGTTTGTGGGCATTACGGGCAACATGCGCATGGGCACGAGTGTCGCGGGCGTTATCGGGAGCCCCGCCTTTGCCTTTGCCGGGCAAACGTTCCCGCTCATGGCGATGCCTTTGGCAGTAAAGCTTTTTGCGATGATCCTCCCGCTTACCCACCTTCTCAAGGTGCAGGCGGCCATGTTGCTTGGCCCCATAGGGAAGGCGCAGGCCTGGGACCCCATTGTGGTTCTCCTCGCCATGGCGCTTTTCTGGAATCTTTTGGGCGGACGCCTTATGTTTATGCGTTGGAAGCGTGCCGCGAAGAGGGAGGCCGCTCGCAACCTTCCTCAGTACAACACTTTGACGGGGACCGAAATCAAGCCCGCATCCGCCATGGTGGAGGAGGCTCCGCATGATTGAACTCTTTAGGCGCATATTCCGCGTGGCGTTTGCCGAATGGAAGCTTTTTTATACGGATCCGGCAGCGGTGCTTTTGCTTGTGGTGGCGGGAGTGCTCTACGCGTTCTATTACCCCACGCCTTACGTAAAGCAGACGGTGACGAAAATCCCCGTTGCCGTTGTGGATTTGGACCATACGATGATGTCGCGCGAACTGACCCAGATGGCGGCTTCGACGCAGCAGGTCGAGGTGCGCTACATCTACTCCGAAATTCGCGAAGCCGAGATGGCGCTTGCAAGCGAGGACATCTATGGCTTCATGGTCATCCCGCAGGATATGGAGAAAAACCTGCGCAATGGCGAGAGTGTAAACGTGAACGTGTTTACCCACGGAGCCTACGTGATGCTCCACGGCAATATCGGCACGGCGTTCACGACGTGCGCCCTCACGGTGGGGGCGACCACCAAGGTAAAGCGCATTGCGCTCGGCAAAAAGGTGCCAGCGGCAAAGGCGATGGCGATGCGTGACCCGGTCCCGCTCAGCATCCAGACGCTCTACAACAATACTGGCAGCTATTCCAATTACGTGGTTCCTAGCGTGCTTGTGGTGATCCTCCAGCAAACGCTGGTCATTGGCATCTGCATTTTGGGAGGCGCCCGCGCCCACCGCAGGTTCCGCCGCAAGCACCGTGAAAGCCCGGTGGAGAACGAGACTCTCCCTTACCGCTATTTTGGTCGGTCGCTCGCATACTTTTTGCATTACTGCACGTTCATTTTGTTCTACCACTGTGTCATTTACAACGTCTTTGATTTCCCGCGCCGCGGAGAAGTGCTCCCGATGGTGGCGTTCGCCATCGTTTTCCTCTTCGCGGTCATCAACTTTGGGATGGTGATTTCGCAAGTCTTTTTGCGCCGTGAAACGGCGATGCAGATATTCCTCTACGCATCCATCCCGATACTCTTCCTCACGAACTTCAGCTGGCCTACCGCCCTGATGCCGGCATGGATGCGCGGCTTCTCGTGCTTGCTCCCTTCGACGTTCGCCGTGCCCGCGTGGCTTTCGATTGAGCAGCGCGGCGCCGATATCTTTGATGCGGCGGGGCTGTTGATCCCGCTTGCGAGCCAGGCCGTGTTTTACCTGCTGCTTGGGCTTCTTTTGACGCACGTGCGCGACGACTCGCGTCTCCTTACGGGCGACATGTGATTTAGACGAAAGAATGCCCCTATGGGCCTACATACGAAGGACGAAAGATTGTATTTTTATAGCGATAAGGATTCTAATCACTAACCACTAATCACTAACCACAGTTTACTTCTATGATGTTTGATCCTTTATATATGACCATCCTATTGGTGACGCTTGCCCTCTCGGGCATTGTCTCCATGCTCGTTAAAACCCGCTTCGCTGCCGGACAAAAGGTAGCCATCTCCAGCGGGCTCACCGGTGCCGATGTCGCCAAGGCCATCCTCATGGATGCCGGGATTACCGACGTGAAGGTCCTGGAACACCATGGATTCCTTTCGGACCATTACAATCCGCTCAACAAAACGCTGAACCTCTCCAAGGAAGTTTATTACGGTCGCAACGCCAGCGCTGCCGGTGTCGCCGCGCACGAGGTGGGGCATGCCATCCAGCATGCGCAGGGGTATTTCCCAATGTGGCTGCGATCTGCCATTGTGCCTGTTGCGAACATTGGCAGCAATCTCGGTCCGTGGCTCGTAATTATCGGAATCGTGCTGATGGGTGCCGGACGCGCTCTCGGCTATTCTCTTGCTCTGGCGGGAGTCGTTCTCTTTGCTGCCGCCACGCTCTTTACGTTGGTGACGGTCCCTGTGGAGTTCGACGCCAGTTCCCGTGCCAAGAAGGCGCTTGCCCGCATGGACGTGGTGGCGCAGGGTCGTGAATACAACACGGTCTCGGGCGTGCTCTTTGCCGCGGGCCTCACGTACGTGGCTGCCGCGATTTCTTCCATTCTGCAACTGCTCTATTGGGCGTACCGCGCGGGGCTTCTCGGCGGGCGCAGGGACTAGGAGGCCTTATGGCTGTAAAGACGCTTACCATCGAATGCCCCATGTGCAAGGGCGAAATCGTCGTGGACGCCGATACGGGCGAAGTCCTCTCGCATAAGGAATACAAAAAAGAGGTCAAGTCGTTTGACGACTTCCTCAAGGAACAAAAAACGCGCAGTTCCGACCTCGAGGCGAAATTTGCCGCGGCGCAGGAGGCGCAAAAGAACCGCGCCGAGCTCTTGCAAAAGAAGTTTGATGCTGCCAAGCAGAACAAGGACCTCAAGGATCCTCCGCCGAGCATCAACTGGGATTAACTTGTATTGAATTTATTCCTGGGCTCCGTAAATCACGGGGCCTTCTTCGTCGTCGGAATTGCTTTCGTCGCTGGCAGATTCCGCGGCAGTTTCGGTTGCAGGCTGCGCGACGTTCTGTTCGGCGGGTTCTGCGATAGGCTCTGTAACTGGCGTTGGGGTCTCGGGTGAGGCGGCGACCTCGGGTGCGGCCACCGATTCTGTTCTAGGGACGGCGGGATTATCGTCCTGCATCAGGTCGGCAAACGGGTTCTCCTGCACTTCGCTCAGGTCTTCGCGGCCCTCGAGCATTGCCTGCAAATCGTCCTCGGTCACGTTCCTGCCGCGGGTGGTCCACAGCACCGCTTCCTTCATCACCGCGGCGATGTCGCCTACGCTGCCCTGCTGGCTGCGGGCAAGCGCTTGGTTGCGAATCTCTTCCACAAGGCCGGGTTTCACGTCGGGGTCTTTGGAGAAGAACACGGTTTCGTTAGCCATTTCTTCGGCGTATTCCGCGTTGTTCTTTTTGCGGTAAATCCAGATAGGTCCAAAGAGCTCGCTCTGGCGGAACACCAGCTCGTCGGTCTTGATCATCTCCAACAGGGCCATGAACGTCACCGCCGCCACGATGGGGTGGGAGTCGTTGTCGAGCAGGTCCTCAAAGAGGGCACGTCCGTTTACGCTCAGGTAGTTGTTGATGGCTTGCTGACGGTCCTGGATGGTTACGTAGTCCAGCTCAATGTGGTGGACCGTTTCCGAAATCTTGGTCTTCAAACTCTTGGTATAGGCGCGGAACAGCTGCCAAATATTGGCGTCGGCGAGGGTGTCGTCCTCATTCTGCGTTTTTTCGAGGCGCCCGCGGCTGTAGGTGCCAAAGTTCTCGCCTTCCATTTCTTGGAGACCGCTGGCGACCTGCTTGTAGCGCTGGTACTCCAGCATCTCCTTCATCAGCTGTTCGCGGTCGGCGTTGAACTCCTCGACCAGTTCTGGGTCGCGCTCTTCGGCGGGCAAAAGCTCTTGCACCTTGAGTGCCATGAGACGGCTCGCCATGTACAAAAAGTCCCCCGCCTTCGAGAGGTCTGTGTCGCCGATACGGTCCACCCATTTGCAAAAATCGTCGGCGATTTCGGCAATGGGGATTTGGTCCAAAGACATTTCCTTTTTTTGGACCAGGTACAGGAGCAAGTCCATGGGGCCGTTGAACGACCCTATGCGTACTTCGTAGTCTTCTTGCTCTTCGACTTCTTGCATCATGGGATAAATGTAGTAACTAGCAACTGCGCCATAGGCGCAGCTACTCCACCGTCACGCTCTTGGCGAGGTTGCGCGGCTGGTCCACGTCGTTGCCGCGGAGCACGGCAATGTGGTAGGCAAGCAGCTGCAGCGGCACGCAGGTGACAATCGGCATGAGCATCGGGAGCGTCTGCGGCACCTTGATGATGTGGTCGGCAATCTCGTCGAGGGGGTGGCAGTCTTCGGTGGTCACGGCAATCACGCGTCCACCGCGTGCCTTGATTTCGCGGACGTTGCTGATCACCTTGTCAAAGAGGGAGTCCTTCGGGGCGATGACCACCACCGGCATGTTCTCGTCAATGAGGGCAATCGGTCCGTGCTTCATTTCGGCGGCGGGGTAGCCCTCGGCGTGGATGTAGCTGATTTCCTTGAGCTTGAGCGCGCCTTCCATGGCGACCGGGTAGTTGAAGTGGCGGCCCAGGTAAAGGAAGTTGCCCGCCTTGGAGTACTGCTTGGCTATCGCCGCGATGTCGTCGGAGAGCTTCAGGGTCTTCTCGACAAGGGTCGGGAGTTCGAGCATGGCTTTCGCGATGTCGGTGCCGTTCTCGATCGAGAGCCTGCGCTGGCGTCCGAGCAAAAGTGCAATCATGGCGAGCACTGCTACCTGGGAGGTGAACGCCTTGGTGCTCGCAACGCCGATTTCGGGACCGGCGTGTAGGTACACGCCGCCGTCGCTTGTACGGGCGATGGTGGAGCCCACGCCGTTACAAATGGCAAGCGCCGTGGCGCCCTTTTGCTGGGCTTCCCTCAATGCGGCGAGGGTGTCGGCGGTTTCTCCGCTCTGGCTAATGGCGAGCACGAGCGTGCCCGGCTTGATAATGGGGTTCCTGTAGCGGAACTCGGAGGCGTATTCCACTTCAACAGGCACGCCTGCCAAATCCTCGATCATGTATTCGCCGACCATGCCGGCGTAGTAGCTGGTGCCGCAGGCGGTAATGATGATGCGGTTGATGTTCCTCAGTTCCTTGATGTTGGTGTCAAGGCCTGCGAGTTTGGCGTTGCCTTCGGCGGTGAGCAGGCGTCCGCGCATGGTGTTGCGGAGCACTTCGGGCTGCTCGAAAATTTCCTTGAGCATAAAGTGGGCGAACCCGCCCTTGGCGACGGCGTCGGCGTCAAATTCCACGTTCTCGACTTCGCGCTGCACTTCGTTGCTGTTCAGGGTCACAATGTTGTAGTGTCCGTCCTTGATCTCGACAACGTCGTTGTCATCGAGGTAAACCACTTTTTGCGTGTAGTTGATGATGGCAGAGACGTCACTCGCCAAAAAGAATTCGTTGTTGTTGCCGATGCCCAAAATGAGCGGGCTTCCGCGGCGGGCACCAACCAGGGTCCCCGGTTCCTCGCTGCAGATGACGGCGATGCCAAAGGTCCCCTCGACTTTGGAGAGTGCCTTGAGGACGGCAGCCTTGAGGTTGCCGCTGTAGTACTTGGCAATCAGGTGAGCGACGACTTCGGTGTCGGTCTCGGACTTGAACTGGACGCCTTCGCTGATGAGCTTGCCCTTGAGGCTTGCATAGTTCTCGATGATGCCGTTGTGGACAATCGAGATTTTCCCGTCAAAGCTCGTGTGCGGGTGGGCGTTTTCCTCGGTCGGGGCACCATGGGTGGCCCAACGGGTGTGGGCGATGCCAACGGTCCCCTTGAGGGAACGGGCCTTGAGTTTCTGTTCAAGGGCGCTGATTTTTCCCGAGGCTCGGACAACGTCAATTTTCCCGTTTTCGACCAGGGCAACGCCCGAGCTGTCGTAGCCGCGGTACTCCATCTTTTTGAGACCGTTGACAAGCACTGGCAGGGCTTCATTTTGACCGATATAGCCTACGATTCCGCACATATAAATTTCCTTGAAAGAGGAAGTTTTTCCCGTATTCCTTTACGGTACTATGTATTACGCGCAAAATATACGAAAAGATTGTGTAAAAATTAATTTTTTGTGCGATAAATCACACTTGTTTTGCTATTTTAAACATGTCAGTTTAAAAAAAGAGGATTCTTATGAAGACTAAATTGATTGTTGCTGCAAGCGCTATTGCCTTGCTTATGGCTGGTTGTGATCAGCTGTGCCAGGGTACCCAGACCAAAAAGACCTTGGTGACCGAAAAGGACAAGTACAGCTATGCCCTCGGCGCCCATTTTGGTAATCAGGCCCATTTCCAGCTGGTGACCCGTGACTCCATTGATTTGGACATCGACCTCTTCATCCAGGCCTTCAAGGAACGCTACAACGACGATTCCGCTGCTTTCTTGATGAACGATTCCGTCATTTTCCAGACCCTCACGGAACTCTCCCAGAACCGTCAGGCCGAAAAGATGAAGAAGGATAGCCTCGCTGCCGAAGCCAACAAGGCCGCCGGCGAAGCCTTCCTCGCCAGCAACAAGACTGCCGAAGGCGTTGTGACTACCGCCAGTGGTCTTCAGTACAAGGTTATTACCGAAGGTACCGGTGCCGTTCCGGGCGATTCCGACATTGTCAAGGTCAACTACACGGGTACGCTCCTTGACGGTACCAAGTTCGATAGCTCTATCGACCGTGGCCAGCCGCTTGAATTCCCGATCAACGCCGTGATTCCGGGTTGGACCGAAATGCTCAAGCTCATGAAGGTGGGCGGCAAGGTCACCGCTTGGATTCCGAGCGACCTCGCTTACGGTCCGCATGGCCGTGGCCCGCAGATTCCGGGCAACAGCCTCCTCGTGTTCGAGATGGAATTGATTGATACTCACGCTGCCGCCGCTCCGGCCGCCGAACCTGCTAAGGCTGAACCTGCCAAGGCCGAAGCCAAGCCTGCTGCCGAAAAGAAGGCCGCTCCGAAGGCCGAAGCTGCCAAGCCGGCTGCCGCTCCTGCCGCCAAGGCCGAAGCCAAGCCCGCTGCCGCCGCTCCGGCTGCCGCTCCTGCCGCCAAGGCCGAAGCCAAGCCTGCCGCTGCCGCCCCGGCTGCTGCTCCTGCCGCCAAGGCCGAAGCCAAGCCCGCTGCCGCCGCTCCGAAGGCCGAAGCCAAGCCTGCCGCCGCCGCTCCGGCTGCCGCTCCGAAGGCCGAAGCTGCCAAGCCGGCTGCCGCTCCGGCTGCTGCACCGGCTGCACCGGCTGCCAAGTAATTTCGTGTTGAAATTTCAAAAGGCACCTCTCTCTGTGAGAGGTGTTTTTTATTTTTGTGCTGATTAAAATAATCCGTTTTATTTGAGGTCCCCGTGATTCGTTGCTTGTTTGTTTTGCTCTCCCTGGTGCTATGCCTTGCCGGTTGCCGAGAAGAGGTGCAAATTCAAAGGTTGGCCCAGGAACAATCGGTGTTAACGCGACAGGTGGATTCCCTGAAAGCCGAGATCCAAAAGGGGCAAAATCTTATTAGCAACACCCGCGTCATTAGCGACACCGTTTGCGCTGGCGAAGGACCGTTTCACGTTTTTACCCGTTTAAAACAGCAGGTGAGCGGCGGTGACCCGGCTCTCTTCAAGATTGCCGAAGAGGACCTCGGCAAGGTCTACCTCGCCATGCAAGACAGTGTGGAGTTTAAGCTCCGCGTCGGCGAGACCTTTTACGTGATGGTCGATTCCAACAATCGCGTCCAAAAGTTCCGCTACGCCGTGAACCCGATTACCGTGCACTTGGTGAGCCGCACCGATACGGGGTTCGTCTATTCGCTTGTCGACAAGCCCGTGGTCAAAAAGCACTCCATTTACGAGGGCGTTCTCGAAGAGGGGAGTACCCTGAACGGGATCCTCTTTAAGGTGGGGATACCGGGTCGTATGGTGGGCGTCGTGAGCGGAGTGCTCCAGTGCAAGGTGGCGTTCCCCCTGGCACGTGCCGGCGACCGGTTCCGCATTTTGCTCGAGGATACCTATTACCAGGATTCCATTTGGGTGAGCGGCAAGGTGATTTACGCCGAGTTCGAAGGCCGCATTGTGGGCCATCACGAGGCGTTCCGCTACGAAGACGAAGACCCTCGCAGTTCTTATAACGCCCACTACACCGAAGATGGCGACGCCTTGATTTTTGACGGGCTCCGTTACCCCCTGGAGCACCTCCGCATTACGAGTTCCTTCGGTTCCCGAGTCCACCCCATTACCGGCCAGCGCAAGGTCCATTACGGTATTGACTACGGCGCCCCCACGGGGACGGTGGTGCATGCTGTGGCCGAGGGCAACGTGACGGTTTCGGGTTACGACGAGTTCAGCGGCAACAAGATCGCCATCCGCCATAGGGACAATTCCGAGAGCTGGTACATGCACCTGCAATCGCGCGGTGTGGCCGTGGGCTCCAAGGTCTCGCCGGGCCAGGCGATTGGCCGCGTGGGCTCGACGGGCCGCAGCACCGGTCCGCATCTGCATTTTGGTTTCAAGAATGCGCAGGGCGCCTGGATCAACCCAGCTTCCAAGACGATGATTGCGACTCCCAAGCTGGCGGGTGCCCGCTTGGCTCGCTTGCAGGAGCAGGTAAAGGAAATCCGCAAGCAAATCGACTTGACGCTTGCGGCTCCTGCCGTGAAGGCGAACGACACCACCGATGTGATGGTGCGTATGCGTCGTTTGGACTAGCGATAAATTTTATTTGCGGCCAATTTTCCCGAACGGGCGGCTGTTGGACTTTTTGTACATGCCGAGGCTGTTTCGAGTCGGGATGACTGGCTTGACCGGCGCCTTTTTCGATAAGACCATGTATTTGTTCTGCACCACGGAGGCGTAGCCTGCCGTGCGCTCGCGCTTGCCTTCCTTGGCTATGGCGAGAGCAGAGTCCATCATGGCCGTGGAGATGCTCTCGTCGACATCGGGGAGGATGCCGTACATGTGGTAGGTTTGGTGGTTGCGGTCAAAGACCATGGCGTTTGTGAAAATGATGGCGCCTTTTTGGTAGGAGGGAAGCATGCTGTAGCCAACGCCCTTGCCGTAGGTCAGTTTGCCGACCACCGGGGACTTTTTATTGGTGACTACGCCTAGGATGTTGTATTCGGCGCAGCTCGCGGAGTTCTCGTCGGCGAGGAATACAATGTAACGGTCCTTGGCAATGCCGTCTTCGGTAACAAAAATCGTGTCAATGGCGATGATGGGGTCGCCAGTGATGGTGTCTGCGGTGGCGTGGTATTCAAAGCTGATGATGTCGTCTTTTTTCAGGACTTCTGCGGCGATGGCTTGGCACTGGTTGCCGTCGCCACCGGGGTTCCCGCGCAGGTCGATGATGGTCGCCTTGGTGTTTTGCGTCGCTTCCAGGGCTTCCAAAAATTCACCATAGGTACCGCTGTCGCTGGGGGTGTTCTCGTTGGCGTATTCCAGAATGCGGATGACCGCAACGGAATCGATAATCTTGTAGGTCACGGACGGTTGTAGGTACGGGGTGATGGTCACTTCCAGGATCAGCTCCGTGCGCTCGCCGTTTACGTTGCGGGCGATGTTCACCGCCTTCTTGTTCCCGGCAAAACCTTGGGAAATGAGTTTGAACAGTTCCTCGGAATCCACGATGGTTGCGTCTATAGAAAGGATGGTGTCGCCAACCTGGATCCCCGCCGTGGCTGCCGGAGAATTGTGGTAAACCTGCATTACAACAACAGAGGACTTTTCGCCGTTGTTGATAGTGTGGACGTTTACGCCGACGTCGAACGAGGAGTCCCTGGATTCAAAGTCTTCCAAAAAGTCGTCGAAACTCATTTGGGAAGGGTCTATGTAGGCGGTGTATTCGTCGCGCAGCGTGGCGAACATAAAATAGATGTCCTTGATGGAGTTGGAGATATTTATGTCGGCGCGGATGGCGGTTTCTCCAAAGCCAATGTAGTCTGTGCGTTCGCGCAGCTGTTTGTACCATGTGGTTCCATTGGGTTTCAAGGAGTCGCTGTGGGCGAACAGGTAATAATAGCCCAGGACCTCGTAGGCGTACTCGAATTCTTTTTCGTCTTCGCTAAGGTTGTTCCAAATATAGTCGTATTCTTCTTGGGATTGCGCATCGCCTATTGCCGCCAGGCCTTTGCCATTGTATTCAATTTCGTCGTCCGCATTATCTACGGTGCAGGCGCATGTCAGGAGGGCCAAAAACAGCAGGGAGCCTAGTAAAAGAGAATGTTTTTTCATGAGAAATTCCTTGTGCTACAAAGTCAATATAATTATTCAAGTTCGTTTTGTTGGAGGATGGCTCCGCCAACGTTTGGATTTCTCTCGATAATCGAGAAAGGCGACAAGTCCTCGGGCGTTTTTCCTGGTTTGGCAAGAGCCCCCGATTTGGATTTGACAAAATCGGAAACGCATAATACCATGTCCCCGTCGCATTCGTAGTCGGGGACGATACCCTTTTTGTGGTAGGAATTGCCCTTGGGTGTCTTGAATTCCAGGTTGGTGATGATGGCGAGTCCGCCGGCTATTGTTTTCCAGTTGGTCTGGCCGATTCCCTTGCCAAAAGTGGTCTTGCCCAGGATGGGCGTGTCGGTGAGCTCCGAAACCGAGGCGGCGAAAATTTCGGCACAGCTCGCGCTGCCGCCGCTGGCGAGAATCACGAACTTGCCTTTTTCGCCGGGATCCCCTTTGACCGCTTCCATGGAGAGTTTTTTGTAGGCGTTTTTGCCATCGGGGGCAAAAGTGCGCCACTCGCGTGTCGATAGCGTCCCTTGGCTTACGAACATGTCGGCGGCGCGCACGCATTGCGAAACGTGCCCGCCGGGGTTTTTGCTGATGTTGATGACGCGCGTTGACTTTTCGTTTTGGGTGGAGTCCAGGTAAGCTTTGAGCTCCCCGACGGTTCCGCTGTCTTTGTCGGCGGTATTGAGCTTGAATTCGGTGATGGTCACAAAGATGACGCTGTTGAGGGTGTCCACAAAAACGGTCGGTGCGTACACCGTCTCTTTTGTTAGGTTGTATGTAGTCTCGGTGGAGTCCCGGTAAATGACCAGCTCCACCTGGGCGCTGGTGTCGAGAATGGCGTTGTAGGTTGCAAAGGCGTCGTCCCCGGCCAGCTCGACCCCGTTGACGGACCTGATGTTGCTGTAGCGGGGGATGCCCGCCCTGCCGGCAGGGCCGTCGGGGTAGACCCGGTAGGTGAAGATCGGGTACAGCGAGTTGGCGAGGAGCATGTACTCCATGCCCACGTCCCCTTCCACGATGCTCGTGTTGATGCTGATGGAAACCGCTTCGCTTTTGCTGGGCGGCACGTAGCGCGTGTAGGGGTCTTTAAGCGCTTCGTACAGGGTCTGCACGGAGTCGCCCTCGGGGTCCAGGTTTGGGAGTTCGTCTTCAAAGAGGTAGGTGCGCTGGAGCAACCAGTAATTGTATTCGAATTCCGTCGGCGTGGGAGTGCTCTCTACCGGCTGTAAAAAGTCGCTGCACGCTGCAAGTAAAACGAGGGCAGGGAGAAGAATAGTTCGGAGTTCAGATTTCAACATCCTAAACCTGCAATTCTAGTAACTCAGAACTAGTGACTATCAACTTCGCCGAAGGCGGTGCCTACTGGTCGATGCTCAAGTTCTTTTTGTCGAGGAGGACGCGCGGCACGCCGGCATCCATCGGGTTCTCGATAATGGAGATGGTCTTGAGGCTTTCGCATTCGGCGAGACTCTCGGGGAGGGTCGAAAGCTGGTTCGTGTCGAGCACGAGTTCGCGAAGCTTGGCGAGCTTGCTGAATTCCGAGGGGACCGTGGTCAGCTGGTTCCCGGAGATCATCAAAATCTCGAGGTTCTCGAGTTGGCCGAGCGCGCTGGGGATGCTGGTCAGCTCGTTGTTGTCGAGGTAGAGCTTCACCAGGCTCTTCATGTTGCCGATGGAGGCAGGAATTTCCGTGAGCATGTTGTCGTGCAGCGAGAGCTTCACGACCTTGGTCCAGTTGCCAATCTCGGTGGGGAGGTCCATCAGCTGGTTCTTGGCGATGTTCACCGTGTGCAGGTTCTTGAGGTTGCCGATGGAAGCCGGCAATTCAGAGAGGCTGTTGTAGCCCAGGTACAGGTGGTCGAGCTGGGTGAGGTTCCCGATGGTCTCGGGGAGTTCCATCAAGTCGTTTTCGCTGACCGAGAGGCTCTTGAGCTTTTTGAGTTTTCCCAAGTCGTCGGGGAGTTCCACCAGCTTGTTGCGGTCGAGGTTGAGTTCTTCAAGGGAATCAATTTCGAACACTTCCGGCGGTACAATACGGAGTTCCTGCTGGGACAGGTCCAGTGAAGTGGCCTTCTCGGCTTTGGCTTTTGCAATCACATCCATCAAATTCATAATGCAACTCCTCGGGTTCTTACCCAATAAATCATAGCATTTTTGGAATGGCTCGTAGGGCATGGAACTAAAAAAACATGGTTTTGGCGTTTTTACGCCCCCGTTTAGGTATTACCCGTTTTTCATTGTATTGCAAAATTAAAAAATTTTGAATTTTGCTCATAAACTGCGTAAATTTTGCTAAAAACCGAATATTTGTATTGCACTATTGTTTGCATCCCTCTAGGGAAAGAGGTAGTTTATAGGCATGAAACAGGTTACAGAATACACAGATTACCGTCATTACATATTGGACTATTACACCGAGCGCAAAATGAAGGGTGCGTTCACGTGGCGCGAGTTCGCCCGTAATGCGGGGTTCTCTTCGCCGGTGTACTTGAAGCAGGTGAGTGACGGCCAGTTCAACTTGAGCGCGGAGGCGGTTGAGCGCGTGGCCGCCGCCATGGGCCTTACGGGGCTCGAGCTGCTCTACTTTCGCGCCATGGTCAAGTTCAACCATGCGCCCGATGACCGCAACAAAAAGCGGTATTTCGAGGAGATGCTCTCGATTGCGGGCGATGGCAAGGTGAAGGTTTTGGAGGGGGACGCCTTCAAGTTCTTTAGCAGCTGGAAAAACCAGGTGATCAGGGAACTGGCCTACGCCATGCCAGGCGCGAAGCCCCTGGAACTCGCCCATGCTTGTCGACCCAAGATTACGGCAGCCGAAGTTTCCGAAACACTGAAGTTCCTTACCCAGGTGGGGTTACTGCGCAAGGACGAAAACGGAAACTACAGCGTGGTCGACAAGGCCGTGACGACGGGACCCATGGAGGTCACGCCCGTCGCGGTTCGCGGCCTTCATCGCGAAATGGGCGAGTTCGCGCTCGAGGCCATCGAGGGGGTCCCCCTTTCGGAACGTCATTTTTCGGGCCTTACGCTGGGCGTTACCCAGGAGGCCTACCAAAAGATTGTAGAAGAAATTGCCGCCTTCCGCAAAAGGGTGGTGGCCATCGCCACCGCCCAGAGCGAGACGGATCAAGTGTACCGCTTGAACTTGCAGTTCTTCCCCATGACAAAAATCACAAAGAAAAATTCAAAACAATAGGCTAGGAGCAGTATCATGAAAAAGTTTAGCATTTATACAACGGCAGCGCTCATGGCGCTTGTATCAAATTTCGCAGGCTGTTCCTCGGACGGTGACGGTTCCGTCGCCGGCAACAGCTCCGAAGAAACGGGAATCATCGCCTTGGAAAAGATTTCCATTGCAGGCGTGGCCCGTGTTGGCTTGATCTTGGAAGATGACCAAGAATCTGATTCTGTACAGCGGGAAGAACCGTTGATTACGATATTCAATAATTTTGACAAGGGTTCGGTGGTGACCCTCCATGAACTGGATTGCAAAACGTTCGACGAAACTGGACGAGATTATCTGGGTAATGTCTATGATGACGAGGGCGCCTACAAGGTCGATAGTATTACGATTACGTGCCCGTATGTTTTGGTTGAGGTTTCTGGAAAACTCAATAAAGGCTATTACGATGATGGTCGCACGGCTTCTCTCCGGGCCTTGGTGGACTTACAAACTTCTAAGGACGTGAATGTCAACGTTTTGACTGGCCTTGCTGTTGAGGGTATTTTGAAAAATGTCAAGGCGGGTTCTAGTTTCGCCAACGCAAAAAAGAATGCGGAACAGGCCGTGCTCAAAACCTTTGGAATCTACGATGGCCTTGCGAGTTTTGATTCCATGGACATTTCGGGTAATACTAGGTCGGACGGCGCCTTGTATGCCGTAAGTTACCTGCTGCGGAACTTCTTGTATTATACGCAGAATGTGGTGTACTTGTCCCAAAACATTGCCAGTGGGGAGGAATGGCTAGATGATTCGCGCATGTTGCAATTTGACCTGCAGGGCGGTACTTACAACAAGTCGACCATAGGTAAGGGAGATTTGGCTGACATGGCGATTCGGGCTCGAATGTACAGGTGGCCGAACGAATGGGTGGCAAAGTACTTGCAGAACTATGTTTTGGTGGGATTTGATTTGGATCGGTGTCAGGAATCCAACCAAGGTACTGAAGTCACCTTGAAGGAATATTACGTGGCACGCTGTGACTCGGGGCTATGGCTCGTGAAGGCGAATTACAGCAACTATGACTTTGGTTTGAGCTACACTACAGGTACCATGGTGGATTCGAGAGACAATCACGAATACAAGACGGTCACCTATGATGTGGACGGAGTTGTACAAACCTGGATGGCAGAAAATCTGAATTATGCCGGTGTTGATAGTTTGCTGTGCCCCGGTGGAGAGAACGCTAATTGCGATACCTATGGGCCTCTTTACCCGTTGAATGTGGCTATGGGAATCTCCAATACGCAGAAGTTCCCGTTGGGTATTATAAGGTTCGGCTCTATGGAAAACTGCCTTGATGAGATGAAGGATGGTGCAGATTCCAGCGAATGGCGCGCCCATTGTGAGAAATATTTCGATGGAACGTATCTGGTTGTTGGCGGGACCTATAATAGGGGCGAGTACGCTTATGGAAATCTCAATCGTTGCGTGACCGATATGGAAGACAGTGTTTCAACCGAGGATGCAGAGGATTACTGCGGTGTTTTGTTTGGCGAATTACGAGATTTCGGATGGTTTAAGGCTGAGGAAGGAGGCTACGCCATGTTTTATGCCGCCGACGAGGATAGCGTTTACCACCTGCAGCCCCAGGGCATTTGCCCTGAAGGTTGGAGACTCCCGACGGATCAGGATTTCAAAGCTCTTGAAAAGTGGGTTGGGAAAAGCCGATTTGGCGTGGTCATGAAATCGACGACATGGCCCGAAGCATGGGTAGGAGGGCGCCTTATGTTGGAAGGGGCCGATGCCGTTGGGTTCAATGCGCTTCCGGCGGGCTATGCCGGGGAGGACATTTGTCAGTTTGAAGAATGTAATTTAGGTAAGGGGGCGACTTTTGCTCTTCAGGGAGGCTCATTCTATGTAATTAGCTCTGATTATGCGGCAGGATACGCGCGTATAGGCAACATTGCAGTTTCCGTCCGCTGCATCAAGGATTCTGCCGAAGCTCGCGAATAAAGCCCCAAAAAGAGCGCCATACGCCGATTGCCCAAAATGTACGGATGAGCCCTTGTGTAAACAAGCCCGTCATCCGTACAGGAGGGCTTTTTTTATAAAATTTACACGGATGTGCACTAAAATGTCCGTGTAAACAATAGTTTTTACAAAAGATTTGTGATTTTTGTTCCAAAAATGGTGTTTTGAAGCTATTTTTAGGTAGCGAAATACGGCATAGACATATCTATATATAACAAAAATATATGATATGTCTTCAGTCTATAAATTGAGGAAAAAATGGAACTAACAAAATCGCAGGAACGCCGCTTAGCATTTGTCGCTAGCCTCTTGAGTTTGAACCCTAACGACCCGAACGATCGAATAAAGGCTCTCCGGCACCTGAACCTAGACGAAAACGGATGTTTTCACGGATTCCAGTACTCCCAGGGCTTTATGGAATTCTTCATCTTCCTCGATGAAGACACTCCGCTCGAAAAAGTGGTTGCCCACCTGAATGCCGACCTCAAAATGCTTCAAATCGCCGTTTTCCGTACGAGCGACCCCACGAACCCGTTCTTCCTTTCGCTTCGCGAAGAAGCCGACCCGTGGGCCGTCAACAAGATTGACGACGACGAGGATGAAGACGAAGACGCGCCGGCCAGCCGTCCATACATGGAAACGCTGCAGATCACGGTCTTGCGCACCCGCAGCAGCCGCGACGTTACCGACAGCGAATTGGAACGCACCCTCAAGGACATGCGCCGCAAGCTGAACATTTGGAAGAACGACGTCAAGGCGAAACTCGAAATCATCGCCGAACACGACGACCTCACCAAGGACTTGCGCTCTGCCGACGACAAGCTCGAAATCGTCATGCAGTCCGAACCTTTGCACCTCACCAGCGATCACGGCGAACTCTTCCTCGGTTTCTGCCCGATCCGCACGATTTTCGATTACCACGTAGCACTCGGCAAGCGCCTCAAGACAAAGCACAACATGGCCATTGTCAGTAGCAACATCCGTACTTACCTCGGCAACCTCACTCACACGAACGCCGCCCTCATCGACGCTTTCCAGACCATGGAACGTAATGACGACGAGAACGTGAACATCGACGACTTCCCGTTCTTGCACAACGGCATGACCCTTACGGGTGATGACCTGCGCGCCAAGGAACGTGACGGCAAGAAGGTTCTTGTGATTGAACGTCCCAAGATTATTAACGGTGCTCAGTCCCTCTTTACGTACGAGCAGTACGCCAAAAAGAGCAAGAAGCCCGTGAACCCGCAGGTCCTTGTGAAGGTGGTGGTTCCCTACCCGGGAGCAGACAACTTCCTGAACCAAGTGACCATGGCGAACAACCGCCAGAACCCGGTGTTTAGCTACCACCTGCGTGCCGCCGACGACCTGCAGTTCTTTATTTGGCAGCGTTACCAGGAAGAAGGCTTCACCTACGTTTACAAGGACGGCGTGCGCCTCAAAGCCCGTACCCGTAAGCTCGAAGTGCGTATGCGCCCCGAACTGGCAAAGACCTTGTTCATGATGGACGGCAAGCTTAGCGAATGCCGCAGCAGCGATTGCATCTTTGATAAGGAAACACTCTACCAGCGTTGCTTTGGCGCGTTTGTGCGTGTCGCCCCCGATAAAGAAAAGGACTTTGTCCGCAAGACCATCGCCTTCACCAAGGCTTGGCAGCTCTTGAGCCGCCTCCCGATCAAGATCCGCAAGGTGACTCCGGGCAAGGGCGTCTCCATCGAGGCGAACGACGACAACCCGCTGACCAAGATTACCTTCAATGGCCGTTTGGAAGACAAGTTCATCTTCCGCAGCGCAGTCAAGGACCTGGTGGTCGCCTTGGCACTCCGCCACTGGCTTGTGTTTGGCGATCCGATCCAGGACTTTGAATGGCTTGTCGAAAACGAACTCAACTTCAACGACTCCATCCTCAGGTACGCATCGAAGATTTACACCGAAGACCTCAAGGGTATTCTCATTAGCGAGTTCAAGGACAATCCGGCTTACTACGACACCATCACGACTATCGACAAGGATAGCGGTGAATCGGTGGAACGCCGCCTGTGGAAGGGCTTTGCGAACACCGCGACCTACGACAAGATGCTGGAACTTCTCATTAAGAAGAACTCGTCTTGGCGCCAGTGCCAGGGTGGTATCGAAGCGTTTATCTAACCGCTCGGTAGTCAATGCTTACAAATTTGCCCTCGGTTTAGAACCGGGGGCATTTTTTAACTCTTTTTTTGCTAATTTTCCCGAAAATCTCATTTTCTACTGAATTTGGCGATGTCACATTCTGTATTTTGTGATGGTTGAATTTGAATAGGTTCTTACATAGGACCCATGTGGGTTTATTTGCTTTTTGTGCGCTGCTTCTGGGCGCAAGTAGTTTGGCTTTTGGCCAGACCGATACCACGTCGGTACCCTCCGCAGAACCAGCCGACCCGGCCGAAACAGAATGGCAGCCCACGTACCAGTACATGCCTTTGCCTCCCTCGGCGACGCCGCTCAACAGCATGCTCCCATTTGGCGGCATCGGTTCTTCGCCGCGGTTGATGAAGACCACCAAGGGTCAGGTCTTTAGTCACGACATCAACATCGCGACGCGTGAACTCGATGTGAGCGAGAAGCGCGTGAATGGCGTCTCCCGCGACACGACTACATTGTGGACGGCGCACTACCCCGAACTTACGGACTACGTCTCGGACATGTACGACGTGGGCCGTAAGAACCTTTGGCTGAATGGCCTTGTGGGGCAGAGGGACGAAGGTTACGAGGCGCCCGAGACCGGTTCCATGTTCGACATCACGATCCCGGTGTCGATGCCCGCTTGGATGAAGGACTTTGGCCTCGACAAGCCGAAGCTTATGCTGCAGGGAACCATGGACATTCGCCTGAAGGGCTATGGCGAGAAGGACGATGCCGAAGGCAGTACCAAGACGAGCCTGTGGCCATCGCCCACGCTTACGTACGACCCGAGCTTTATGGTGAAGGGTAAAATCGGCCCCTACATCACGGTGGAGATCAACAACGTGGAGAGCGGGCTTGGTGTGCAGAACCAGGTGCGCGTGGTGTACGAGGAATCGTACAAGGATGAATTTGAAGACTACATATTGCAACGCGTGGAAGCCGGTACCACGTCCCTCTCCTTGACGGGTACGGCGCTCACGGGTTACTCCGAAAACCACCAGGGCTTGTTCGGCATCAAGGCCGACTGGAAGCTGGGCGACTGGCGCCTCACGACTATCGCCTCCCAGGATGGCGGAAGCCAGGAGGAGTACACCATCAACGCGAGCGAGACGACTACCGAGTTTCAGATCTTGGACAAGCAGTTCATTGCCTACCGCTACTACTTCTTGAATCACGAGGCGAGGGACAACTACATCAATGCGGCCATTGCCGGCAGGACCACATCGAGTTTCCCGGCGACGAACCTCAAGCTGTACAAGAGGAGCGGCCTGAACGCCTCGAACGACGTGCTCGACAACATCACGGTGGTGTACAAGGCGCCGAACGGCAAGACGGTTGAAAAGCTGGTGGAACGCATGGTGGAGATTCCCCAAAGCGATTACACCTACGATCCCAAGACGGGCATCCTCAAGATTAACGGCGTGAACCGCAACACCTTGTTGGCGGCGAGCTGGAGCAACGACGGCACGGGACGTACGGGGACCACGGTTCGAGACGGCGCCCGCGTGGTGCTGGTCCAGTGGGACGCGACGCTCTCGGAACTGACGGACATCGACAAGTTGATGCTCCGCAATGTTTACTCGGTGGGCATTACCGAAGCGAGCAGCAGCGGCTTTATTTTGCGCATGAAAAACAAGTCGGGCATGACAGGAACCTACCTCAAGACGCTCGGCCTCGCGGACACTACCACAGGCAGTCCGTTAGTGAACGACGCCACGATTTTCAAGAAGGATGCTTCGGGTAACTTTACGGGCGAAATGTGGCTGCCCTGTAAGCCGCTCTCGGAATATACGGGGAGCCGCACTACGGAGCGCGCCCGTGAGAACTGCTTGGAACCGCTTCGCTTGCTGGACTCCACGGGGGCGACGGCGCAACTCTATACGCTCCCTGTCTATAACTTGAACCGCTACACGAGTCGTTTCTACTTTGAGTCGGTGGGCAAGCGCCGCAACTCCACCATCAGCGTGCGCGACCCGAACTCCAGTTACTCGGTGAGCGCGGGCTCCTGTATGGATATTTCGCCGGGAACCGAAAAGCTGACCGCCGGTTCCACGACGCTCACTCGCGGCGTGGACTACGAAGTCAACTACGAACTTGGCCAGATTGAACTTTTGAGCGAGCGCGCCCTTGACCCGAACAAGGAAATCAAGGTCACGTTTGAGTGCGAACCGCTGTTCGAAATCGACAACAAACTTTTGCTGGGCGCCCGTGCCGAGCTCCCGTTGGAACGCTACGGCTTTGGCGAAGGCTCCCTTTTTGGCGTGACCGCCTTGTACAAGAGCCAGAGCACCACGGCCGAGACCCCGACTTTGGGCAACGAACCGTTCAACAGCTTCCTTTGGGGCATGAACCTCCGCTTGCAAGATACGGTGCAGGCGTTGACCGACCTGGTGAACAAGATCCCGTTCATCAACACCTCTGCTGTTTCGAGCTGGCTCTTTGAAGCGGAATTTGCCGCAAGCCGCCACAACGCCAACACGAGCGACGATGCCGAGGCGTTGGTCGAAGACTTCGAGTCGACCGTCAACGGCCTGGTGTTCCCGCTCTCAAGGCTTTCTTGGTACCAGGCTTCGCCTCCGGGTGGCGTGAAGGACAATGTGTCCACTTACATCCCGAGCCTCGATTTCCGTCACAGGGGTGAATTCATTTGGCACAGCAACTCGACGGAACTCTATAAGTACATTTACCCCAATGTGGGCAACTCCGATGTGGACAACCAGCACCTCACCGTTTTAAAGATGACGCTCCGTGCCAACGACAACCTGGCGGGCAATTCTTGGGGCGGCGTGATGCGCCCCAACAGTAGCTATTACCAGGACTTGAGCGAGAGCAAGTACATTGAAGTGGTGGCGCGCGGCAACGTGGGTTCCATTTACCTCGACTTGGGTTTGATGAGCGAAGATATTTCGATTAACGGTGAAGAGCCGAACGGCATCTACGACGGTGAAAACGATTTGGGGTCCACAACAGCCCTGCACGACAAGGGTATTGACGGACTCTCGGGCTCTGACGAATACCGCGTGGTTTGGGACTGCCGTACCTCGGACTGTATTTCGACGACTTACAACACGCTGAATGCTGACGCTTCGACGACCGACATCGCCCGCGATAACTACGACGATGACTTGGAGGACGAAAGTGACCCGCCGGTCAACATCAACGGTACCGAAAACAACTCGGGTGAACGCGCCTACGATACCGAAGACATCAACAAGAACGGATCCCTGGATACCGACATCAGCTTTGTGCGTTACCGCATTGACCTCTCTGATACGGACCCCGCCAACTTCGAGGAACTCAAGAACGGCTGGCGCAAGTGGCGCATCCCCATGAACCAGTACGATACGATTGTTTCGCCTACGGGGAACGACTACAAGACGATTCTCTCCGAAGCGCTGTTCACGCGTTTGTGGGTGGGCAAGTTGAACCCGGGCGTCTCCGAGGCCAAGGTCCAGATTGTGAGCTTGAGCGTTGTGGGCAACGCGTGGGAAGAGTCTACGGTCGCCGACCTGTACAAGACCAGCACTAACGAGAATTCGCAGATTGTGGAAGTCAACGGAGTGGAGACCGAGATCAAGGAGTCGGTGGCGACCCGCGATACGAGCTTCATCAAGGTGACGACCATCAACAACCGCGAAAATTCCAACAAGTACTTTAAGTCCCCCAACACCAAGACGGAACGCGATACCGATTCCAACGCCCCGCTCAAGGAGACTGCCCTGGTGCTCGACTACCAGAACATGTCGCCTGGTCAAGAAGTGGGCGTGACCCGTATCTTTGAAACCGACAAGAAGGATTTTTCGGCGTACAAGTCCTTGAAACTCGAAATCCATTACCAGACCGACGCGACGACGGTCCCGGTGCGATTCGCCATGCAGTTTGGCGAGGGCTCGCTCGAAGGCTCTTCCGATTACTACGAATGGAGCTTCCGTCCGGTGAACTACGTCTGCGCCTCTTCGCAGCGCGCCCAGGACTGCCACGAACAGAACTGGATCGACAACGCCTTTGCCATGGACATCGAGGACTTCTCCGATTTGAAGCTCGGACGCCACCCGCCCTTTACCGAGGCGACCATCAAGGACTTGGGAGGCGATAGGGAAGAACAGCTCAAGCTGGTGGGTAACCCCTCCATCACGAGCGTGGACTGGATTCGCTTTGTGATTATCGCCGATTCGTCGGCGAGCCCGGACGACTTGAAGGGAACGTTCTGGATTGATGACCTGCGCCTGGGCGACATGGATACCGAGTGGGGCTATGCGGCACGTACCGGCGCCCAGGTGAACTTCGCCGACTTTATTTCACTCTCGGGTGCGGTGCGCTACCAGGATGGTAATTTTGCGACGCTCTCCTCGACGGGCGGCTCTCCCAAGCCCAAGCTCTCTGAAGCGGCTTCGCAGCTGGATGTGGCTGCCGACATTAACGTGAGCCTGAACAAGTTCCTGAACGACAGCATGGGATTCCACATCCCCATGAACCTGGGTTACAACAGCACCACGGACCGTCCGTACATGAAGCCGAACGACGACATGATCCTCAAGCGCAGTAGCTTCTCGGACCTCACAGGCGACATGTTCCAGAACGAGCTCTCGGTGACCAATCCCAGGGAAGAACAGAGACTGCGTGACGAGGGCGAGTCAAAGGGCTACGAGACCTATGTGCGCACCAAGACGTTTGGCATTAGCTACAGCAAGGATTACGTTGCTGCCGATACCAAGCTGGGCGAGGTGCTTTCGCAGGCCCTCTTGGAACGCCCTGCGATTAGCTACTCGTATAGCGAATCCGAAGGGCGTGGCGCCACCAGCGCCGACTCCACGTACTCTTACCACACCACGTTGGAGTACAAGCTGGGAACCTTCTCCATGTTCAAGTTCAAACCTTTTGACGCCCTCTCCAAATCGGAGAATTCGTTTGTGAAGGCGTTTGCCAAAACAGAGTTTGAACCGTGGCCGCAGACCTTTGACCTCACGCTGTTCGACTTCACCTACGTGCGCCATGTGGACCAGGACCGTGACCCGGACTTTGTGGAGCCGCAGGTCGACAAGGTGGTGACCTACACTGCCGATTTGAACCACAAGTTGAACATGCGTTGGAACATCCTTTCGTTCCTTTCTACGTCTTACTCGTTGAGTATTCGCCGCGACATGTACGGTGGCGGCGACCGCGAGGCGTTTGTGAAGGAGAACTTCTTTAGCCCCGACGATGGTGGCCTCTTTGCCAGCGACTATATTTTTGACTATGACCACACCGATCGCAAGGTCTACGTTTCTAGCGACAGCTTGGTGATCATCCCGTACGACACCATCCCGAAGGTGAATGAGGACGGTGCTGAACTCGCCATTGACATGCAGAACCCGGATTCTTACACCATTCTTTACGATAGCACCCGGTTCTACAAGGTCGATAGCGTGGGCCGTCGTGAATACGGACGTTCCTACGGTATTTTGCGCAACGAACGTTCCCGCAGTCAGCAATTCAAGATTGGCTTTAACCCGCGCCTGATTCCGTTCTTGCCGTTCAACACGACGTTCTCTTCGGACTTCACTCAGCAAAAGACAATCCCCGACGACTTTGACCTTTACGACCATACGGGCATCGAGAAGAACTTCTGGACCATTTCGCAGACCAACCGCTTTGAGTTCAGCCCGACGTTCAAGATTCTGGACCTTGCCAATTCGTTTGGCAAGGAGAATGCGATTGCCAAGGCGCTGGATAAAATCAAGTGGCGTGAAATCCGCTTTAACTGGACCACCAGCACCAACACCATAGGCGAGAACTTTACGCTGGCGCAGCTGTACGAAGAACAGAACGTGACGCCGCTGCAATACTACTTGTACGGCCTGGGCTTGGGCAACGGCTACCGCAACCGCGGCTTCTATAACATTGTTACGGGCGACATGGGCCTTGACCACCGCGACGATTACCGCGACTTTGCCGAGTACAGGAACCGCCATGTGGATACGCTGGTGTACCAGGGCAACTTCCGCCATACCGTGGCGCGTCAGTTCCAGGTGGGGACGGGTGTCACGCTCCCGATTTGGGACATTGGCGTGACGGGCGATTTACAGTGGCGCGAGGAATTCTCGCAGGCCCGCGAGTACCCGCTATACCTCGATACGACTACCGTGTGGCCCAAGATTGGCATTGGCATTAACGTGCCCAACTTCTCGCAACGTATTTCGTTCCTCAATGGCTTCCGCAGCGTGAGCGCCGCGCATCACTTTGACTACACCAGGACTACTACGGTGCGCCCGTTCCAGAGCGCCGAAGATTCTTGGAGCGACCAGCTTAACTTCAACCCGCTTATCCGTGTGACGTTCTTGACGCAAAAGAACATGCGTATCGAGAACAGCGTCCGCATGAAGATCGAATCGACCGATCGCAGACCCAAGGAAGAAGTCATTGGCATTACCAGCTGGCCCGATTCCACCGGCAACGGCCTCGATACCTCTGACTACTTCTGGGATACGCCGTGGATTCATACCTCGCTCTACAACGATTTTGCCTTCAACATTGGCGACGACTTTAGCATTTCGTACCCGCTCAAGCTCAAGAAGGGCTTCAACTTCTTCAAATGGTACTTCAAGTTCGAAAACGATATCGACCTCAAGCTGACTGCGGGCTACGACTACAACAAGACTATCCGCAAGGAATATGACCCCGATCCGGGTTACACCATGTGGAACAAAGAAAGCGGTACTGACGGTGTGTTCCGTGATTTCAGATCGACGGGCTATAACTACGTCGCGTATAATCCAGAACTCACGCTCACCGACCGCACGGTGCCCTCGCGTACGCACGAGTGGTTCATTAGGCCGAGTGCCGCCTACATGTTCAACAGGATTGCCTCGATGAGCAGCTACATTGAGTACCGTCAGATCCACGAAAAACTGGACGACGAGACGCCGCACTTGCGGCAGATTCTGCAGTTCGAGATTGCGTTGATGCTTCGCTTCAACTAACCGAGTCTTCCCCCGGGCGCCGACCTCGCGCTACTTCACGATTCCGACTTCGGAGAGTTTCACAAAGCCCTTGACTTTTTCGCCTAGGCGGATTTCGGCAAAGTTGCCTTGGATGCCGAGGACTTCGAAACTCGTGCCTTCGGAGAGCGTGTTGAGCGTTTGGGACTTGTCGCTCGGGGCGCTGGTCACGTCGGCGTCTTTGGCGGTGACAACGCCTGTGATGTCGGTCTCCAGCACAATCACCTTGTAGGCGGCGCTGGCTCCAACGACGCAGAATACAATCGAGAGCGCAAAAACGACTCCCGTGCAAATGTTCTTGTTGCGCTCTCCTGCCACCAGGCGGCGGGCGATGAACACGAACGCGATAATCCAAAAGATGACGAGCAGCACAAAAAGCTGGGCCTTGAGCGAAAGCGCGTGATGGACATTAAAGAGCGTCGCGAGGATGGGGTTCTCTTCTTCGTCTTCGTCCACCTTGTCTTTGGTCATGGCCTGGGCATATTTGAGGTTGTGCTGTATGTCGTCGTCATTGGCGCGCAGGCGCAAAGCCTGCTTGTAATAGAAGATGGAAAAGCCCAGGTTCCCGTTGCGGAAATAGGCGTTGCCCAAGTTGTAGTAAAGGTCGGCATCGGCCATGCCGTTGTCAACGCAGGTGCGCCATTCGTCAATGGCGCGTTCAAAGTCGCTCTCGTTGTAGGCCTTGGTGCCCGCTTCGATCCCGGGGCAGGAGCTTGCGGCAAAGGCGCTTGTGGCCAAGGCGAGTGCAGTCAAAAAAATCAACGTTATTTTATTCATCATATTCGCCTATTTTAAAATGTTCAGCCCTTCGCAGAGCTTTTCGACGTCCTTGAGCATTTGCGCCTGTTCGTCGGCGCTCGCCGTTACCGGGGCGAATCGCACAAAGGAGCATTTTTCGAGCCAGCTGTCTATGGCCGTGACGGTCTCCGCCTTCACGCCGAGCTTTTCGAGTTCCTCCTTCATTTGCGGGCGGGTCATGCCCTTGAATTCCTGGTTCGTGAGGTTGCTCAGGTAATCGATGAGCCCGTTCTCGAGGGCGGCAAAAAATGCCTTGCCGTCGCCCTTTTGCAATGCCGCGCGGGCGTGCGCGAACTTTTCTTTGAGCATCTTGTTCGCTTTGCCCTTGCGCACGAGGGCGGCGTCGCTGTTGTGCTTGCGGCGGCGCGTGATGAGGAACGATACAATAAAGTAGAACGGGATGGCGGCGGCAAAGGCGACCCAGAAGGTGATGTTCCTGTGCGGGGTGCCCGACTCGGCCTTGCCCGTGACTTGGTGAATGAAGCGGATGTCGGAACCCAGCGATTCGATTTCTTGCTTTTGCACGGCGGCGGGGCCAACTGCGGCGGCGGGGGATTGGAACATGGCCTCGGCGACGGCTTCACCCTTTTCGACTTCGATGGTCCAGGGGCCCGCGACGGTGGACTCGTACTTCTTTTTAGAAGGGTTGAACCAGGAGTAGCTTATGGCGGGGATTTCGAATGTACCCTTCTTTTTGGGGTAGAGGAACACCTTGATCTCTTTGGTCGTAATGACCTTGTTCCCGGCAATTTTTTTTGAGATGTTGTTCTCGGGCGGCACCGAGCGGAAGTCGCCAAAGTCGGGAAGCTTGGGGTCGGTGATGGTGCCCGGCGTTCCGTCGCCCTTGATTACGATGGCGAGTGTGAGCGCTTCGCCCACCTTGAGTTGCGTGCGGTCAAAGTCGGCTGTGAATTTGTAGTCGCCCACCATTCCCGAGAAATCGGCGGGCTTGCCCTCGGCGGGGAGCGGCTTTACGGTAATGTTGATGGTGGGCGAGTTGGCCTCGGCCTCCACCGATTCTTGCCTTACGCTGCGGCTGGTGAACGACATGCCGCCCATCTGCTTTTTCTCTTCGACCACCTTGGGCTCGCCGCGCTTGGTGTACTTGAACTTGAACGGCGGGATTTGCAATGTGCCGCTTTTGGTGGGGGAGAGCCAGGCGAACTTGGCGCTCGCCTGCATTTCGCGGCGGGCGCCTTCGACGGGCTTGAATTCCATATTGTTGAGGTCGCTCCGGTGTACAATGAAGTCGTTGCCGGTGTTCATGTCGGTGGCCTGCAGACCGCCTTCGAAGTGCTCGTAGGTATGGAACCCGAGGGTCACGCTGAACTGTTCGCCTTCGTAAATGGTCTTTTTGCTGGGCGTGAGGCTCACAGAGATTGCGTCGTCGTTGTACGATTTTTGCACGCTCACGGGAATGCGGCTGCTGATGACTTGCGGCTGGCCGCCTATTTCCCAAGTGATTTGACCGACGTCGATCTGCCCCGTCTTTTTAGGGGCGCGGACGCTGAACGAATAGACGCGCGCCTTGTAGGCTCGTGCCCCGCCGCCAAAAAACGACTCGAACATGTCTTCCATGCCGGGGCGGATCACCTGGTCGCTACTGTCAAGACTCAGGAAGGTAAAGCCGTTGCGGGTTTCGAGCTGCGGCACGCCCCTGGATTCAGGGAGTTCCTGCAAGGGCATAATCAACTGCAAATGGAAAGTCTGGCCGGCCTCGATGCGGTCCTTGTCAACTTGGAGGCTCGGGCGGGCGCTGGCTATAGCTGCAAAAGCGAGGCAAATCAGCAAAATACGTTTCATGGCTTTAAATTTACCAAAAATGCCACTTGCAAAAAGAAGGGGAGTGTCAAACTTGTGTAATTCTTTAAAAAAATCGCTCTTTATATATTTTTTTCCCTTGACGCGTTAGTAAAATTTTGTTAATATTGGCGCCGTTGAACGAAAATGCGGAAAAAACGCAAAAAAACGACGATAAAAAGTCATTTTACGAAAAAAAAAGGAGTCTTTAATGTACTGCATCCTCGCCGCCCTCTTGGTCAAGGGCTTCAAAAAATACGCTAAGCAATACAAGTAATCATTTTTCTAACTCTCTCAAAACACCTCGGCGAAAACCGGGGCGTTTTTTTTATGCCTGCGGCGTCAATCAAAGTTGAGGGAGCGTCGGTAGGGGGTGAACCCGGCGTTCTTGATGAACGATTCCGCCTCTTCGATGGTGGTGACCCCGTGGTTTTTGAGCACGTTCTCCTCGATCACAATGCTGTTGATGTCGTCGGCGCCCGCATGGAGCCCGAGTTCGCCCAGGGAGAGTCCCATGCCGAGGAGCGAGACTTCGATGTGCGGCACGTTGTCGAGGTAGAGGCGGCTGAGCGCGAGCAGTTTGAGGTACTCATCGCCGCGCACGTGGCGGATGGGGAACTTGTTGGTTTGCGGCTGGAACGTCCACACCACAAAACTCTTGAAACCGCCCGCGATATCTTGCGTGGAGCGCACGTATTCCAGGTGCTCCACGATTTCTTCGGGCGTCTCGATGCTCCCGAACACGATGTTTGCGCTGCCGGGGAGGCCCTTTTTGTGGCAGGCGGCCATGGCGGCGCACCATTCCTTTGCCGAGAGCTTTTGGGGGCTCAAGAATTCACGCATGCGGTCCGAGAGAATCTCGGCTCCGGCCCCTGGGACGCTCGAGAGGCCCGCTCCCTTGAAAAGGTCCAACAATTGTTCGAGTGGCATTTGGTTGAATTCCGCAATGCGAACAAGTTCCACCGGCGAAAAACCGCGTACCTTGACGCCCATCTCTTGCGTGAGCATTTTCAGCACATCGGTGTAGTAGCCGAGCGGAATCTCGCGGTTGACGCCGCCCTGCAAAAAAATCTGGTCGGCGCCCTTCGCCTTCGCTTCGATTGTCTTTTGCCGGATTTCGTCCAAACTAAGCACGTAGGCGTCGGCGCTTTTGGCGGGGCGGCAAAAACTGCAAAAACTGCAAGTGACTTCGCAAACGTTCGTGTAGTTCACAATGCGGAAGGCGGTATAGCCCACGCGCCCTCCGGGGAGGCGCTTTTGGCGCATGGCGTGGGCCGCTTCGGCGACCTCGGTCCACGGGGCTTTTTTGAGCAAGTCCAGGGCTTTGGCGGAGGTCAGGCGGGCTTCGCCGTCAACGACTTTTTGCAAAAGGGAATCCATGCGTTTTAATGTAAAAAAAATTTTGAAAAAGAGGCCGTGTTGTGGACGAATTGTCCACGGAAAACGGCTCGGCAAAAGAAGGGAAAAAGGGTTTTGGGAATATTTTATATGATGAAGGAATATAAGGGAGGTTTTATGAAATATTCTTTCTGTATGGGATTATCTGTCGCCATTTTGGCGACTGCCGCTAACGCATTTATTTTGACCGGCAAAGTGTCGGACGAAAAAGGAACTGCCGTCAAGGGCGCATCGGTCAGCCTGACCGGGCTCAATCTTTCGACAAAAACCGATGGCGTGGGGGCGTTTACGCTCCGCGATACTGAGATTATGGCGCTTAACGCGGCCTTCGTCCCGGGATTCGTCAACGTGAAAAACGGCGTGCTCTCGTACCTGCAGGCGAGTTCTGACCCGGTGCAGGTGCAGATTTTTGACGCTGTGGGCAACCGCGTTTTGAACAAGGTCTTTGCGGGTTCCGGTTCGGTGGACCTGCGCGGCTTTGTAAAGGCCGAGGGCACTTACTTTGCCCGCGTGCGCATGGGCTCCGCTATGCAAAACATCAAGTTTACTGCCAACGGCAGCTACGGTTCCTCTTTTGGGAAGCCTGTGGTGCGTAGCCTCGCTAAGGAAGGCGGCGAAAACCTGCAGGTGGTGGCCGAGGGCTTTGACACCTTGAACGTGGCGCTCACGAACCTCGATACCAACCTCGCCTTGACGCTCACCAAGCCCAAGGGCGCCGAGCCCGAATACGCCTACGGATGGGGCCTCAAGAACGACCCCGTTCCGACTCGTGGTTGTGGCAAGGCTGCTCCGGGAAACATCCCCAAGAGTGGTAGCTGGGACTTCCAGTGGAGCAAGGGCAAACGCACCGTTCGTATTGACATTCCCGACAATTACGACAACAATAAGCCCTACAAGCTCGTGTTCGGCATGCATTGCATGGGTGGCTGGGCCGGCGGCGTGCAGCAAGAAGGCTATTATGGTTTGAAACCGCTTGATACCGAAAAAACGGCCATCTTCATTGCTCCGGAGGGCAACGGCAATCAGGCTCCGTGGGGTCAAGATGATTACACGTTGTTCGATGAACTTTTGGCTTTTATGGAATCTAATTATTGTATTGACTCGAGCCGCGTGTTCTCCACCGGTTTCAGCTACGGCTCCATGTTCAGTAATGGGCTTTCTTGGAACCACCAGGACGTGCTCCGCGCCGTTGCCGTCTACGAAACCGCCGAACGCAACATTTGGCTCCCGCAGCGCCAGAACAAGGGCATCGGCTGGATGGGCGTGCTCGGCCTGCAAGACAACCTCTGCACTCCGACAATGGGTCGCGCTGCTCGCGATATCATCTTGGAACTCAACTCCGAAGGCGGCAAGGCGAAAAACGAACGCGCCCAGGAATACAGCGGCAACGGTCCGCACGTCTGCTACGATTACACGACAGTTGAAGAACGTTTCCCGGTCCGCTGGTGCACGCAGAACGGCGGCCACATCTGGGACCACAAGGATCCTGGCCAGAACAAGTCCTGGGTTCCGCAGGCCACATGGGATTTCTTCAACAAGTTCTAATGTGATTCTTTCATAAAATTCTCTCAAAATAACGGAAGTCCCTCGGTGAAAAACCCGGGGGATTTTTTTGTATGTGCGTTTTTCTACATTTACGGGCATGGAATTTAAAAGATTCGAGGCGTTGATTGAGAAGTTCCCGCAGGTGCAAATCTTTAGCACCGAGGGCGAGGACCTAGATCGCGTCATTATGCATTTTTTGAACCAGCGCGAAAACGTCTCCGTGATGTCGGAGGCAATCCAGCGTAAAATACAACACGCACTGGCCCCATTTTGGCAACAGCGTTTTATTAGCCTTCACGACGAAGAAGCCCCGCTGGTGCGGAACCTGCTTTTGAACAAGAAGTTCTTTTTGCAGACGGACCGCTACATTGACGATGTCCCGTTCCCGCTTACCGACCCGGCAAAACTCCCTCGGGCTCTGGAAATTGCCGACCTGAGCGAGAGCATTTTGAACCGCAAGCTTTTGAGCCTCTCGAATGGCGAGCTGCGCCGCGTGCTTTTGGCTCGCATATGGATGGAATCGCCCAAGTGGATTTACTTTAACGATTTGTTTGGCGGGCTCGACCCAGAATACCGCGTGCATTTGGCCGAGCGCGTGGCTGAACTTGCTCATGATGCCCATGACGGTGCAGGCCAGGTCAACCTGGTGGTGCGCCTTGCTCGCGAAGACGAACTGTTCCCAGGGATCCCTGCGTTTGTGTATGCGAACAAGACCTTCATGCAGTATGCGGGCGAGTTGCCTTCTGAAGTCGCAAAGCCTAAGTTTACGAAGGCGGAACTGAAGGACTACGAGATTGTGAAACTGACACGAAAGTGTCATCCTGAGCAAACGAAGTGCGTCGAAGGATCTCAAGGCTCGTTAGATTCTTCGACTTCGCCTAACGGCGGAGTTTACCCTGAGCCTGTCGAACGGGCTCAGAATGACACTGAGGACAAAGTTCTCTTCGACCTGAAAAACGTGAACGTGCGGTTCGGTGACACAATTGTGCTCAAGAACCTCAACTGGACGGTGCGCGAGGGCGAGCATTGGGCGGTGATGGGCGAAAACGGCGCCGGCAAAAGCACGCTCCTCGGCTTGCTTACCGCGGACCACCCGCAAATGTATTGCAACGACATCACCCTTTTGGGCGAGCGCCCGGGCCATGGTCTCAACATTTGGGAACACAAGGCAAAACTCGGTTACTTTTCCCCGGAACTCGCGCTGCAGTATCGCGAGGACCTCGAACTGCTCGACGTGCTTTGTACGGGGTTCACGCCCAACCTTTGCCGAGCCGAGAACATCACTTGGGAAGAGAAAGCGAAGGCCCGCGAGTGGCTCAGCTACTTGGGTTTTGATGACCCCACGGTGAACGTGCGCAAGCTCTCTCCCATCGACAAGCGCCTGGTGCTCATGGCGCGAGCCGCTATCCGCCCGCCCAAAGTGCTTTTGCTTGACGAACCTTCCCAGGGTCTCAAGGGCGAATACCGCGAAAAAATTTTCCACCTGTTGGACTTGCTCTCAAAAGAGACGACCATTATTTTGGTGAGCCACTACGAAGAGGAATGGCCTCCCTGCATTACGCACTTGCTGCGCATGCCCAAGTTTTCGCTCGACAGCCCATCTACGGCGGGCGTGTAGTTAATTTGTGTGTAATTCCTAGGGTGATCTTGATGAGGATTTTATGACGCTGAACGAACAAACCATTTTGAAGGCGCTCTCTGCTGTGCAGGATCCGGACCTCCACAAGAACATTGTGGAGCTTGGCTTTGTGCAGAATATGAAAATCGAGGGAACCTGCGTTTCGTTTGAACTCAAACTTACGACCCCGGCTTGCCCTATTCGCGATCGCTTCAAGGACCAGAGCATTGCGATTGTAAAGTCCTTGGGGGCGACCGAGGTGGTGGTAACGCTCACCAGCAGTCAAGGCCGGGTTGGCGACGAGAACGCGGCGACCAAGGCTCCGCAAAATTCCCACATTGGCGAAGTCGCGCATGTGGTGGCGGTGGCCAGCGGCAAGGGCGGCGTGGGCAAGTCGACTGTGACCGCGAACCTCGCCATGGCCTTGAGCCTTTCGGGGGCGCGCGTGGGCATTTTGGACGCCGACATTTACGGCCCCAGCATGGGTCTCATGTTCGGCATCGACAAGGCACCCGTGGTCCATGACGACAACTCCATTTCGCCGGTCGAGGCGAAGGGCGGCATTAGCATTGTCTCTATGTGCATGTTTGCCGATAGCGACAAGGCGACCATCTGGCGCGGCCCCATGGTGAGCCAAATGATCCAGCACTTTATCCATCACGTGCGTTGGGGCAAACTCGACTACCTGCTGGTCGACTTCCCTCCAGGAACGGGCGACATCCAGCTTACGCTCACGCAAAACTGCCCCATGGCGGGCGCCGTGGTGGTGACGACCCCGCAAGAGGTCGCACTTGCCGACTGCCGCAAGGGAATCGCCATGTTCGACTCGGTGGGAGTCCCCGTGATTGGCGTCGTCGAGAACATGAGTTACTTTATTTGCGACGGTTGCGGCAAGCGCCACAACATATTCCCCGCGGGCGGCGGCGAACGCATTGCCCAAAAGTGGGGCGTGCCCCTCATTGGCAAAATCCCCATGGAACCTGCGGTGGCGGGCTGTGGCGACGAGGGGGCTCCGGCGGTGCTGCGCTACCCGAACTCCGAATCGGCGAAGGTCTTTATGCAAACCGCCGACACGGTGGTGAGGGCGCTCGCTGTGTTCGATGCCGAGGGCGACGGCGTGCTCAAGAACTTCAACTACGAATTTGAACAACTGCCGGTGGAGGAAGCATGATTCAGCCCAAGAAAGTTTTTAGGACTCCCAGCGGCAAGTTGGGCGTTGAGTGGAACGATGGAACGCGCGGTGCTTGCGATGTCCGCACGCTCAGGCTCGCATGCCCGTGTGCATTGTGCGTCGATGAGCATACCGGCGAAAAACTATTGGACGATTCCACGGTGCCCATGGATGTGAAACTGGAACGAATCCAATCGGTTGGGCGCTATGCGGTGTCGCTTGCCTTTAGCGACGGGCATGGCTCGGGAATTTACCCGTACGATAAACTCAAGGAATTGACGGAAACGGCATAAAAAACCATATTTGTGAAACTTTAGGATATCCCGATGGTATTGAAAGGTGTAGGAAAGGTATGAGTGATTTTAACGAAGCACTTTATTTTCGCGACTTGAATCGTTACCCGACTCTGTCCCCGCAAGAGGAGTCGGCGTTGTTGACGATTATCAAAAAGGGCGAAACCGAAGAAATTCGTAAATCGGCTCTCCAGCGCCTGATCCGCGGCAACCTCCGCTTTGTGGTGAGCGTTGCGCGCAAGTACCAGGGCCGCGGCCTCGCCTTGCTCGATTTGATCAACGAGGGCAACCTTGGACTTTTCAAGGCGGCAAAACGCTTTGACATGGACAAAGACGTCAAGTTCATTAGCTACGCCGTGTGGTGGATTCGCCAGTCCATTCAAAAGGCCCTGTTTGAACAGGTGGGGGCGGTCCGCATCCCGCCCAACAAGCTCGCCCTGGTCAACCGCTTTAAAAGAGCCCTCATGCTCAACGGCGGCGATTACGACAAGACCATCTCGATGGAAGAATTCGCCCCCTACGAAAAAGACATCGTGGAGGTGATGGAAAAGATTGTGGACATCTCCCTGGATGCCCCCATTGGCGACGACGCCGGCAGTTCCGCCGACTCCGTGAGCACCCTCATGGACGTGCTCGGCTCCGACGGCAACCAGGACGACGACATGGAGAAAGAGGAACGCAAAAAACTCATCCAAGAGACCTTGGCCTCGCTCCCTCGCCGCGAAGAGGAAATCCTCCGCATGTTCTACGGACTGGACACGGTCGAAGATACCACGCTCAAGGATATTGGCGAAGACTTGCGCCTGAGCCGTGAACGCGTGCGCCAGATTAAGAACAAGACTTTACGTCGCTTGCAAAAGAGCAAGGAACACAAAGAAAAACTCTCTGACTTTTTGGAGCTCTAATGGCTACCTCTACGGTCGTGGCGCGCAAGGCTGCCTACCTGTTCTTGACACTCTGTGTGGGAGCGCTCATCGCTTTTGGCGCATTCCGCCTTTACGAGGAATTTGGTCCGGCCAAGATTTCGGTGGAGGCTATTCCCTTTGGACTCCCGGCGGGGAGCTCCGTGCAGCGCGGCGATGCCCCCGACCTGGATGCCGGTGTGGTGAAACTCCCGGTACAAACGCAGGCTGAACTGCGACGGGCGGTAGAACTTGCCCGTGGTGGCAACGCCCAGGCCGCCTACGAGATTTTTGACGCCATTGTGCTGGTTTACCCCGATGTTCCCATGGCCATGTGGGGCGAGGTGAATACTTTGTTCGAAATTCCCGACCTCGACGATTTGCAGCGCGAACGCCTCGCGCTCTTGGTGGGCAAGCTCCAAGGGTTGTTCCCCAATTCCGGGCTCTCGGTTTACCTTGACAGCCGCAAGGCTTACCTCTCGGGCAATTCCTCGTCGGCTTTAGAAATGGCGCGCATCGCGAGCGAAAAGGCTCCCGTCCTTTACGAGACGCGCCTCTGGTATGCAAAGCTCCTTTTTGCCAATTCCCGCTTGGCGCAGGCCTCGGCGGAGTGCCGCACGGCGGTGAGCCTCTCGGCGGGTTCCGACCCGCGGGCTTACGAACTGCTGGCGCAGCTGTACCACGACCAGGGCGTCATCGATAGCTGCACGGCTCTTGTAGAATACGCGCTCTCGCAGTACCCGGCCGATGCCGAACTGCTTTTGCTGCAGGGCTTCCTCATGGAGTACCAGGGTCGCTTTGACGCCGCCGAAAAAATCTACCGTCGTATTTTGGCGTTCCGCCCCGATTTTGAAAAGGCGAATGCTGCTGTGGCGTCGCTGGGCGAAAAGTCGCCTCCGGGTCCGGGCACCGGGGTGGCGTTATCCCCGCGGGACCGAGCCCAGGTGGCTTGCGAAATTTTGGAACCGCTGGTCGAAAAATACCCCGAGAACATGCCGCTTCGCGAAGCCCTTGGGCTTGCCTACATGAAGGGCCGTGATTTTGAACGCGCCCGCACGCAGTTCCGCGAAATCGCCGCCCGCGATCCCGACTATCCCGATATTCAGCAGCGCATTCAAGAGGCGAGCGTCACCAAGCCTGTCCCTGTTGCCAAGAACAACGGCCTGGCCGACGACCTGAACCGCGCGGTCGACAGCCTCCGCGTTGCCATGGGTCCTGCGACCAAGCACGACTTTACCACCATGCTCGGGCATTACCTTGTTCGTTATGGTGCGACCCCGGGCGAATTTTTCAAGAGCTATGCCGTGGGCAACTTCCGCCCGGTCAAAACAAACGTTTGGCAAGAATCCTTCTACGTCGACCCGTACAAGCACACCTACACGGTCGTGTTCGATTCGCTCAATCACTTCCGCGAGGTACACGTGTCGGTTTTTGATTCGTCCTCGGGTTCGCACCACCTGGGAGTTGCCCCCGAAATCTTTACGCGCCTGCTCAAGCAGAACTCCCGCATTTCGGGCATTGGCAACAGCACGGGCGAAACCGACTGTGGCGACGGCAACGTGATTGACGCCGCCGTCTGGGAAACTCAGGACAATTTCGAGATCCTGGCGCGTTTTGTGGGCAAGCCCGCCGAAGTCCGCATGGTCCGCTTCGACAAGGAAGCGCTCCCTGCAGGCCTCAAACTTTGCGATTATATCCCCTACTTGAACGAGTACTAGGCGTCGTGGTATCGCGTTTATCAAGATGGCTAGTTCTGAGTTCCTAGTAACTATTAACCAGTAACTAGCCCCAGGGCGTAACTATTTTGTATCTTTATTCACATGTTCCGCGCCCGCTACATGGTGTATGCCTTGCTCGTTTTAGCCGCCTTCCTGTTCGAGGGCTGCACTTGCTGTGCGTACCTGAACCACATGTTCAATGCCGAGCGCCTTTACGACGAGGCGGGCGAACTCCGTACCGCCAGGCTCGATAGCGTTCCCGACGAAACCGCCTCGACCCCGAGCAGCGAAGAGCGGATGAAGTACGACAAGGTGATCGAGAAGGGAAGCCGCGTTCTGGAACGCTTCCCCAAAAACAAAAAGCGCACCGCCGAGGCCGTGTTCCTCATTGGCGAATCGTTCCGCCACAAGGGCGAGTGGGCGAAGGCCATTACCAAGTACGACGAATACGAACGTTACTTTGCCGACTACGACTCCATGCGGGCGGTCGAGTACCAGCGCGCCTACTGCCTTTACCGCAACCTCGAATACAATATCAGCCGTTTTGCGTTGGAACCTGTCATTTCGGACAAGTCGCACCCGTATTACTTCCAGGGCTTGAACCTGCTTTCGCTTTTGGACGAACAGGGCGAATTCCCGGACCAGGCCATTGCCGCCTTGGAGGCCGTGCTGGCCGATACCTCGGGCACTCCGTTTATGCGCGGCAAGGCGCATTTCCGCTTGGCGGGCCTCTATTATAAAAAGGAGAACTGGGACAAGTCCAGGGAGCATTACACCGCCGAAGAAATCAAGCTGTTGAATGTGCGCGAACGCCAGACCGCAGCCGAGCAGGCCGCCGAGTGCCTGGTGAACCGCAAGGAATATTTGAAGGCCGCCGACGAGTACAAGGCGCTCTTTAAAAACGAAGAGTTTGAAAAACAACATCCCGAGTACCTGGTACGCATAGGTGAAATCACTATGATGGCGGGACGCGTTGCCGACGCGTTCATCGTGTTCCAAAAGGTGAATTCCGACTACCCGCGCTCGACGGTGGCGAGCCGCAGTTACTTTAACCTGGGTGACTACGAACAGACCAAGACCATGAACTACGAGCAGGCGGTCATCTATTACGACAGCAGCTTTATTTCGCGCTCCATCAGCGAATACGGCCGCATGAGCCGCGAACGCCGCGAAGCCTTAAAGCAGTTGCTCGCCATGCGCAGCGCGAACGACGCCGACCTCAAAAAAGATTCCATCCCCAACCTCAACAGCTTCTTTAGCAACGAATTCCGCATTGCCGAACTCTTCTTGTTCAAACTTTCGGAAGTCGACAGTGCCATCAAGCGCCTGGACGAGGTCATCGACAAATCTGGCGATTCTGTGAAGGTGCTGCGGGCCACCTATGCGCGCGCCTTTATTTACGACGAGTTCAAGGGCGACGAGGACAAGGCCGAGGAACTGTACAAAGAGGTTATCGAGAAGTACCCCAATACCGAGTACGCCAAGCAGGCTCAAATCAACTTGGGCATGCGCGTGACCGTCCAGACGCCCGAAGACAAGGCGAAGGAACGCTACATGCAGGCCGAGAGCCTTTGGACTATTGCCGCCGAGACGCCGCTCGATCAAATGGAGCAGGTGGACTCTGCGTATGCGACCGCCTTTGCCGCCTTTGACAGCCTGTACCAGGAATACCCCGAGACCGAGGCGGGGGCGCAGGCGCTTTACATGAAGGCCGTCTATTTCCAAATGAATCCCGAATTGCTGGATAGCGCGAAGGCCGCCTACAAGGTGTTGCAGCAAAAGTACTGGAATACCCCGTGGGGCAAGCAGGCTTCGGTGGTTTTGAACAACCGGCGCAGCAATACCGACCAAGAATTGGAACGCCTACGCAAACGCGTCCAGCAGAGCCAGGAACACATCGACAAGCTCTCGGCGCAGTACTACGAGTCGTTGAGCAAGAAGCCCGAAGAAAAGAAGGCCGAAGTCAAGAGCAAGGAGGACGAAGTCCTCGAGAATACGTACAACAGCATGTATGACTTCGAGTAATGATGTCGTTTTTATATGGTTAGGCTTGTTGCGGTTATAATGGTTTCGTTGCTCCTCGCCGGTTGTGCCGGCAAGGCGAGCATCTCGGCGCGCAAGGGCTTTGTGCGCAACCCCGAAAAGCATTACGCCTCCAAAGAAAAAGCCGAGGTCGGCACTAAAATTACGGGGCAGGCGAGTTACTACGGCCCCGGATTCGACGGCAAAAAAACGGCGAGCGGCGAGATTTTTGACCAGGACGATATGACCTGCGCCCACAAGAGCTTGCCCTTTGGTACCAAGCTCAAGGTGGTGCGCAAAGACAACGGCAAGAGCGTGGTGGTTCGCGTGAACGACCGCGGCCCCTATGTGGACGGACGTATCCTCGACTTGAGCGTCGCCGCCGGCAAAAAACTGGGTCTCGATAAGGTGGGCCACGCCGAAGTCGTCGCCACCGTGATAGACTAGCCCTTCGCAGTCATCCCCTCCCTGCATCACGTCGTTCTGTCATATTTTGACACACCTCTTTCTTATATTTGAGTGTACAAAAAGGCACTTTCTTGTTTGTGTGCCTTTTTAAAAAAGAGGTCAATATGAAAAAGCTTTATGAAAAAAGTCCCTGGGAATCCGGTTTTAACGTGTTCAAACGCCGTATAGACGAACAACTGCAACTTAATGGGTTTGGCGAGGGGGCTGTCGATGACGCCGATTTGCTGCCCTTTTACCGCATGGGCGAGAGCGAAACCTACGTGTTGAGCGCCCTCGGCTGCTCCGTGGGCATGTGATTCACAGGCCAATGACCATGACCATCGTAAAGTGCGCGCCGTTTTCACTGGCAATCGCCGGCCTTTTTTGCATTCCCCACTACGTTTTTTCTAAATTTCGGCGCGATGAAAGACAAAGCGCGCAAATTAATCGAAAAGTACGAGGAACTGGAATCCGAACTCGGCAATCCCGACGTTTTGGCGGACCAGGCCCGTTATAACAAGATTCACAAGCAGTACAAGGGTATCGAGAAGGCGGTCCTCAAGGCGAAAGAGTTTTTGAAGATGACAAACGACCTTGAGGAATGCAAAGCCGCCCTCGGCGATAGTGATCCCGACATTGTGGCGATGGCCAAGGAAGAAATCTCGGAAATTGAGAAAAAGCTCCCCGCCGTCACCGACGAACTGCAGATCCTCATGGTGCCCAAGGACCCGTGGGATTACCGCAATGCTACCCTTGAAATTCGCGGCGGCACGGGCGGCGACGAGTCGGCGCTGTTTGCGGGCGACCTGTTCCGCATGTACCGCGGCTACTGCGAAAAGATGGGCTGGAAGATGACGGTTCAAGATGCCAGCGAAGGCACCGTGGGCGGTTACAAGGAAATCCGCGTGTTTATTGAGGGCGACAGCGTCTATGGCACGCTTAAGTTCGAGAGCGGCGTGCACCGCGTACAGCGTGTGCCCGAAACTGAGGCGCAGGGCCGCGTGCACACCTCTGCCGCCACTGTGGCCATACTCCCCGAGGCCGAAGAAGTGGACGTGGAGATCCGCGAAGCCGACATCCACATGGACACCTACCGCAGTAGCGGCGCCGGTGGCCAGTACATCAACAAAACAGACTCCGCCGTGCGACTCACGCATATCCCGACGGGCGTGGTAGTGAGCTGCCAAACCGAACGTAGCCAGCTGCAAAACCGCCTGCACGCCATGGAAATGCTCCGCTCCAAAATTTTGGACGAGGTCATCGCGAAAAAAGAAAAAGAAGAAGCCGCTAGCCGCAAGGCGTTGGTGGGCACCGGCGACCGTAGCGCCAAAATCCGTACGTACAATTACCCGCAAAACCGCGTGACCGACCACCGCATTGGCCTCACGGTCTACAACCTCGACAAGGTCGTGACCGGCGACTTGGACGAGATTATCTCTGGCTTGCAAATGGCAAACGCCCAAGAGAAACTCGGCAAGTTCAGCGCATAACAGGCAGGTGTCGCAGTGACTAACGCAAGCAACAAGCCCATGACGGTTCTCGAGATTTTGAACCGCACCAAGGCGTTCTTCGAAAAAAAAGGCGTGCCCGACCCTCTGCTCGACGCGCAGTACATCATTAGCCACGGGCTCGGCATGAAGAGCCGCATGGACCTCTACCTGAATTTCGAGAAGCCGCTCACGCCGGCGGAACTCGACACGCTCCGCCCGCTGGTGGCCCGCCGCGCCAACCGCGAACCGCTGCAGCACATTGTGGGCGACACCAGCTTCCGCGGGTTCGTCATCAAGTGCGACACCCGTGCCCTCATCCCGCGCCCCGAAACCGAGGAACTCGTCGACATGGCGAAAAAGCTTTTGGAGGGCAACGTGAATCCGCTCATTGTGGATGTGGGTACGGGCACCGGTGCCATCGCCATTGCCTGCGCAAAAGAGATCGAGGGCTCCCGCGTGATTGCCACCGACGTCTCCGCCGACGCGCTCGCGCTTGCCCGCGAAAACGCCGCGGCGAACGAACTTGCGGACGGCCCCAAAACGGCTGACTCCGCGGGCGGTACAAACCAAACGTCTCTCGCCAACGGGTTGTCTTTTTACGAGGGCGACTTGTTGCAGGCGCTCCCGCCAAGTACACAAAAAATCGACTGCCTCATTGCGAATCTCCCGTACATCCCCGACGGCGAAAAAGAGAACCTCCAGCCCGAGGTCGCCAAGTTCGACCCGGCGCTCGCCCTGTTTGGCGGTGCCGACGGCCTGGACCTGGTGCGCAAGCTTTTGAAGCAGACCGAGGGCCGCATGGCACCCGCTGCTCCCATCCTTTTGGAAATCGGTTCAGAACAGGCCGCCGTGCTGGAGGCCGAGGCTGCCAACTACCCGTGGCTGGAATTTGTCGCGAGCCACAAGGACTATTGCGGCAATATCCGTTTTGTGAGTTACAGGGCGCGTTCCTAAACCGCGCGCAATTCTAACCCGCGCTAGGCATCTCTACTGCCGTCAATAATCCAGTTGCACAGTTCCACAATGCCGTCGTAGTCCGGCAAATTTTGGATAAAGTTCCTGGACTTGCTCCGTTCAATAAAATTGCTCCAGGCCGCCTCGTTCTTGGCTTCCAGGCCCAGGTGCTCTTCGATGGCGCCGCGGGTCCACACCCAAATTCCCTGGCTGCGGAGCTTGGCGTGGATGCTGCGGATGGCCTTCTCGGCCTCGGGCATCTCGGCCATCATGGCGTACGCCCTAGAGGCGCTAATGTTGCTGTGCTTGTTCACCGGGAGCCCGTTCACCAGGCGCAAATGCTGGTGGAACGCGAGTTCGCGGAACAGGTTGCGGCAGAACTTGATGTCGGGGTCGTTCGCCTCCAAAAAGCCGTCGCGGGTGGCAGTGGTGAAGGCGTAGTCGAGGTCCACAATCGCGCGCACCGGCATGTCCATCGCGTCGAGCACCTGCATGCTCTTGCGGGTGTTGCTCACGCCGCCCTGGCGTACCAGGGCGCACTTGATGAGCGCAAAGCTTTGGCCCGTGATGCGTTCGAACAGCGCCGGCAGCACGCGCCACTCGGTTTTGCCCTCGGTCAAAAGCACGTAGTCGGCAAACAGGAGCTCGTTGCTGTTCGAGAGACTAAAGAGCATTTGCAGCTGGCTCGGGGCGTCTTGCACCACCTGGTGCACGGCGTCTTCCATTCGTTTGCGCATAAAGGTGCCGCGTTCCTTGTTCTTGCGGATGAGCAGCGAGGTGCTCACGTCTTCGCTTGTGACCATCTGGGCGCTGTGTGTCGCGAACACCACCTGGTAACCCTCGTTCGAGAGGTTCTTGAGCGCCACGCGCACCAGTTCCACCGCCTGCGGGTGCAGGTAGAGCTCGGGCGAGTCAATGAGCAGCAGGGTGCGGCTCAGGTAGTGGTTGTTGTGGTGCTTTTTGACCTCGGAGAGGTAGCGGATGAGCGCCATCTGGATGGCGCGCTGCGAACCCGCGCCCATGCGGTTTATGTCGCGTTCAAAGCCGTCGTCTTCGTCAATCACCTTGAGCGTCGCCTTTTTGAGGAACGTCTCGAGGGTAGGGATGGGGATGTCGAGCTCCACGCGCACGCTGGGGAACAGCGGGTGCAGCTTTTCGTTCACGTCCCTGTCAAAGCTCTGGATTTCGGCGGCCTGGTTCTCGCCGCCCGGGCTCAGCATGTCGCTGAACTTGTTGATGATGTCGTTGAACTCGCCGCCAAACCGGCGTTCCAGCGGCTTAAAAATCTCGTGCAAAAGCTTGGTGAACGCCTCGTTGCCCTCAAAGTCCCAAATGGCGATGCTCTGGGGGAACATGCGGCTAAAGGCGTGGCGGAAGGCGTCGCCCATGCGCTCCCACTCCTGGCGCTTGTCTTTGCGGCGGTTGGGCGGCACAAACGCCCACAGCTCCACGTTCTCGGGCACTTCGCCCGGCACGCGCTGCACTTTTTTGATTTTGAGCATGTCGCCTGCGAGGAACGGCTTGACCTCGGCGGCCTTTTCTTCGCCCAGGCGGTTCAGTACCGTCTCGGTGATGCCGTCAAAAACGCCTTCCACCTCCACGGGGCGGTTGGGGTCGTCAAAGTACGAGATGTCGAGCGAAAAGCGCGAAAGCAACCAGCGGATCCCCATCAAAATGTTCGTCTTGCCGGCGTTGTTGTAGCCGATCAGCGCCGTGAAGCCACTCAACGGGAAAGTCTGCCTCTGTATGGAGCGCAGGTTCGATATGGTAATCTCAGAAAGTCTTAGCGGTTGCGGTTGCATAAAAACAATATATATACAAGTTTGGCGTAAAAGTTGCGTTTTTATGCTAAAAAACACAAAAAATGCCGTTGTCTGCGGGCAACGCCTTTGTTGTTTATCGTTGTCTGGAAAGTGCCCCAAGGAATTATATTTATATTAGGTATGGTGAAATGGGCTTACGCGATACTCCTTGCGCTGTTTTTGGCCGCCTGCTCCGACGATTCGGGCGAGGTGGCTGGCAACAGCGCCGAAACCGGTTCCCCCGAACTGGCGGGTATTTTGACGTTGGATAACGGCGACCCCGCCGGGTTTGCCGACGTGCAGTGCGTGCCCCAGGGCTTTGACGCCCGCGAAGATTCCCTCCCCGAGGCCTTTACCACCACCACCGACTCCAACGGCCGCTATGCACTCGATTCCATCCCCGCCGGCAGATACTCGCTCGAGGCGGTCCACCGCGAGAGCGGCAAGCGCCTGCTGGTGCAGGGCCTCGAGCTGACTGAAAACGACAGCCTCAACCGCGACGGCGTTTTGACCGAGGTCGGCGCGGCAAGGCTTTTGGTGCCCGGCGAGTTCAGCGAAGGAGCCGAGGGAGTCGCGACCGTCTATGGCACTACCATCCTCCGCAGGGTGGCCGTGAAGAACGGCGCCGTCGTGGTCGACAGCCTGCCTTCCGATTCCCTCGACCTGCTCGTGTTCGTGGACGAGGGGGAACCCGTTGAATTTGTTCTGAATGTGGAACCCGGCGATACCGCCGTGGCTGGCGATACCCTGGTGCTCCGCTTTGTGGCGCCGCTTGCCCTCCCCGAGGGTTACGACTCCCTGCCCGGCATGAGTACCGACTTGCCGCTCGCCTTGCGCCTCGATTCCTCGAATTGCGACTTTGACGCTGTCGCCAGACTCCCCGGACTTTGGGAAGCCGCCCGCATTAGCGCCGATGGCTCCCGCAGCAAGGTGCTCCCCGTGACGCCCGCTTACTTTGACACCGTTGCCAAGCAGGCGCTGTTCTGGGTGCGTCTCGATTCTCTCAACGTGGCCGACTCCGTGGAATTCCTCCTCAACACCGCGAAACCGCCGCGCTCCGCACAGGACGTGTTCCCCACCAATAGGGTGTACAACGCCGTGTGGCATTTTTACAGTGGGGTTGACCTTGTCGAGGACGATGCCGAAAAGGCTCGCACCCCAGGAGAGGCTACCAACGTGAAAGTGACCGAAGGTGTGCTAGGCCCTGCGGCGCAGTTTAGCGGGGAAGGGAGCCGTGTCGAGGCTGCCGACTCCCTCACGGGCGTAAACGTATCGATCTCCATGTGGGTCAAGCTCAACAGCCTGGGCAAGCGCCAAGGCATTTTGACCAAGGGCAAGACCCAGTTCAGCCTGGTGTACGCACCCGATAGCGGGCTCGTTTTCAGCGTGTACCACGAGGCGGAGGCCCCTGTACTCGACTCCGCAGGCAATGTGACAAACGACACCGCCAGCTACCGCATGTATTTGGCTACGGGCGATTCCGTGGTAAAGGCGGGCGAGTGGATGTTCGTGGCGTTCAACTACAACGGCGCCGTGAGCGCCTTTGTGGACGGCGTTAAGTTGTCTATACTCAAGCAAAAGGAACCCTGGGCCGGCAAGCGCGACAGCAGTACCGCACTGGTGCTGGGCGGTTTTGACGGCGCCGTGGACGAGTTCTTTTTGGGCGGCTCCTTCCGCACCGACGATTGGACGCTCGCCACTTATTTGAACCAGAGCCCCGAATTCGCGTGGCCCAGGCTCCAGGAACGCTAAGGCGTGCATCATCCAGCGTCATTGCGAATTGTAGACAAACTAAAGTTGTCGCTAAACACGAAGGGTCGCCGTCCAGGCGACCCCTCTTTTGTCTTGTTTTTGTCACAAAAAGCTTGCAACGGGGTGTGATTTATTACACATTGGACTATAAATTTTCACAAAAAGCCCCCTTTTTGTAAATAAAAATCTATAATTGTAAGCATCCAAAACACCCCTGATGTGGCGTTTTTGAGTAAAAAAAGCAAAATTTGGTCTACTCTGTGTTGTTATGACACAAATGTGACAAAAGTTTGACAAAACTATTGCTTTTTCAAAAGAAAGTGTGTATATTAGTGGATGTAAACGAGTCGAACGCCCACCAACGGGCCGGAGGCTCAAACAAGTGTGTCACAAACAACAAGGAGTACACTATGAAGAAACAAGGTTTTACCCTCATTGAGTTGATGGTCGTGATCGTGATCATGGGCATCCTGGCCGCTGTCGCAGTGCCGAAGCTGTTCGCGATGATCGCCAAGTCCAAGGCCTCTGAAGCCGGTCCGGCAGCAGGATCCTACGTGCATATGCAGGATGCTTACTTCGTGGACCAGCAGCAGGTGGGAAATTGGAACGCTATTGGCTACACGGCTCCTTCCTCCTCAAACTTCAAATACGAAGGCAAGGATGCAACGTCGGGAAAGACATGGACTGCTACAGCTAAATTTAACACCGACGGCAAGTGCACTAGTGATGAATGGTCAATTACTGTGAACCCAACTAGCAAATCAATCAGCTACACGGCAAGCGACAACTGCCCGGCGCTGACTCCGAACTTCAAGAGCATCGGTTCATCCTCGTAACAATAGTCTTGAGTTAAATATGGCCCGCCAAAGTCCCTGTGACGAGGCGGGCTTTTTTTAAGGATTCTATTATTAACAGCCGTTATAACTATATTTTGAACGAGAGGGGCATGGCGAAATGAAGCGCGGATTTACACTTATCGAACTGATGGTCGTGATTGTTATCATGGGCATATTGGCGGCAGTCGCCGTACCGAAACTCTTCGCGATGATTGCAAAATCCAAGGCGGCCGAAGTCGGCCCTGCCGCCGGTTCGTATGTACACCGGCAGGACGTGTATATCGCCGAAAAGTTTGAAGTTGGCGATTTTAAAGCTATCGGCTACGATGTTCCGTCAAGCACAGTCTTCTCCTACACCGAGACCTATACAGCCCAAACCAAGGAGGTCTGGACTGCCACTCCAAAGGCTGGGCTCCCCGAATGTTCTTCCGACACCTGGACTGTGACATCTGAAATAAAATCTAGCCGCGGCAAGCATGTCGCCGCAACTAACTGCACTTCGCTGACTCCAAATTTCACGGCCATTGGAGCCGGACCGTGATAGCGTTTATTTAAGCAGTTCCCGCGAAATCTCCTCACGGTGGTTTTCGCGAACGCCGCAGTCCTTCGCAATCTCGTTCCAGCAGGCGACCGCATTTTCGACCTGGTCCATGATGGCCGCGTATTTGCGGATTCCGACGCGTTCCGCCACCGCCTTGAGGTCTTCGCGTGTGATATTTTCCTGTTTCATGTTCACCGACATCTGGTGGCGTTTTATCCAGCGACTCCTCGGATCGTTGGCGTAGCACAAATCGTATGCGGGCGCCAGTTTCCAGGTTCCGGTCTCGTCCATCAAGAAAGAAATGTTCTTGGTGTGGTCGTCATTGTTTTTTGCAAACACATTGAAGACCATGCAGCGGAACACGTCCTCGTCTGCTTTGGCGTCGAGCCCGAGCTTGCGCATCACGGCAAAGGAGTCTTCGTAGGAATGGCGCACGTCGCGGTCCAGGTGTGCCAAGGCCGCAAGTGTCTGCATGTGCAGTTTGGCCCCGTCAGTTTTTCTGTCGAAACGCCTAGTCATAAAATGGCAACCGCTGCTATCTTCCAGAATGCGGCACTCGCTCATGCAAATCCCAGCCTGCAAAGCCATCTTGTAGTAGGCGTATTCCACGTTGCCTATCCCGCGGGGTATTTCGGTAATGCTGTCGTGCTCGCGGTAGCTTACGCCGTCGAACTTGAGCAGCCAATAGCCGAACCCCTTTGGCGCAGGAACCTGGCCACTGCGCACTTCGCCCGTAGATTCGTTATAGGCGATAATCGCTTTGGGCTTTGCGCCCCCGGCAGAAGTGCCGACTCGCAAGATGTCGTACAAGGTCTTATCCTGCTGGACAAGCTTCTCCCTGAACTTTTCGCGGTCGCGGAAAACGCTCTCGGCCAACTTGACGAGGTCGTCCACAAGAATTTCCGTAGACTCGTCAAGCCCCGGTGTAGACAAACTGGGCTCAAACTCCAGTGCGCCCATAGAGCGCTTACCGACATAGCACAAGCGTTCCAGCGGAGTCACTGTCTCTAGCGGGCGGCCCATGGTCTGAAACCATTCCGAAATAATCTGGTCACCGAATTTGTCCGGCAGAGAATCCGCAATGAGTCCCGGGAGTCCGCGAAAACAGTTGTTCCGGTTCTCGGCAAAAGAGAAAACGCCCTTCTCCACGGGCATCTTTATGGGTGATACCGGCAACGGATTACGAACAAAGGCGGGCTCGTATTCGAAATAGGCGACACCCCGCGAAGTATCCCACGACAACGCTCCGACAGGCTTGCCCCACAATCGCACGTTTACGACAAGTTCGCTCATTTGGCCTTGCTCCGTTTTATGCGTTGGATCTTGCCTCCCTGTAGCCTGCGCAAAAGGAGCGGGCTCACGGGAGGTTCCGGCAGGAGCTGCTCTATATTCTCGAGCATGCCGAGGGAACGCAGAACGCTCAACAGAATTTGTACTGACACGGCGCCCCCGCGCTCCATCTTGGCAATCGTACCAACACCAACACCGGCAGATTCCGCCAGTTCGGACTGCATGAGCCCTTTACGCAGGCGGTATTCCTTGAGCCTTGAACCCATTTCCTTCAAGATAGAGGGGGTCGTCATTTCGTTCCACATGGTTAGAAATATACATAATAATCGTCATAAAAACAACGATTATAACAAAATTTTGCTATAATCCGCCTTTTTACGACGGTTATACATAACCATGTTCAAAATCTGTCGAGAATCAATAAAAAGCTCTCTCGCAAGAGACAAACGCAATCACGACCCGGATCCAATAGCGGTAAAGTTTGGAGTCAGGTTCGTGCAGTCCGTCTCTGCGACATGCTTGCCTCCGTGCGAATCCATCTCGGATGTCACAGTCCAAGTGCCGGACGAGCACTCGGAAAGGCCTGCCTTTGGAGTTGCCTTCCAGACTTCCTTAGTCTTGGCGGTGTAAGTCTCGGTGTAGGAGAAGACTGTACTTGACGGAACATCGTAGCCGATAGCTTTAAAATCGCCAACGGCATGCATTTCTGCAATATACACATCCTGCCGGTGTACATACGAACCGGCGGCAGGGCCGACTTCGGCCGCCTTGGATTTTGCAATCATCGAAAAGAGCTTTGGCACAGCAATCGCCGCCAAGATGCCCATGATTACGATCACGACCATGAGTTCGATAAGTGTAAATCCGCGCTTCATTTCGCCATGCCCCTCTCGTTCAAAATATAGTTATAACGGCTGTTAATAATAGAATCCTTAAAAAAAGCCCGCCTCGTCACAAGGACTTTGGCGGGCCATAGTTAGTTCAAGATAGAGGTTACGAGGAAGTACCGATGTTCTTGAAGTTCGGAGTGAGAGGAGAGCAGTTGTCGCTTGCCTGGTATTTGACCGTTTTGACGTTATCAACTGTTATTTCATCCACATCAACATACCACCCATTAGTGCAGCCATCCGGAAGATCAAAAGAGGCGTTAGCATACCATTCATAACCATTAGATGCGTCGTAAGCAAAATTTTTGGAGGTGGGCGACTCGTAGCCAATTTGCGTCCAGGTTCCGATTGACTGCTGGTCCACGAAGTAAGCATCCTGCATATGCACGTAGGTTCCTGCAAAACGCACTCTGAGTAATAGTCCTAACTTTGTCCCCTGTTTCTGGATGGTCCGGAACAAAAAAAGGAATCCCTATGCTCTTTTTTGATACCGCAATGCAGTATTTGGACAAGGAAAAATACAATCTTGCGCCGCTTTCGGTGCGGGCCTATTACTGGAATTTGAAGAAAATTTCAAATTTTTGCCCAGATTTGGAGTGCGAATACGTAACCACCGAACTGGTACAGGAATACAAGACTTACCTGATTCAGCAAGGCAACAAGCAGAGTACCATAAACAAAGCCCTTTCCGTTTTCAGGAATTTTACAAACCGGATGTTTCAAGACGGACTATTGAAGGTTAACCCGTTTGACAAAATCAAGATTGGACGGGTTTACACTCGGAGAGGCTTCTTGACAAAACGCGAACTCAAAAGCCTTTATCTGAGTTTTGAAGAAAAGAGGAGGTTCCTGACGCAAACAGAACAGGACACCATGCGGGTCTTTTTGTTCAGTTGCTTTACCGGATTGCGTTACAGCGATTTGAAAACGTTAAACGGCAACGAGATTTTCGACTGGAAAATCCGCAAGCAGATGCACAAGACGGGCGACCCGGTGTACATTCCCATTCCGGTGCAGGCGCGCCTGTTGTTGCCCGAAAAAATGACAAACGGCCCAGTTTTCAGGGTGGTCGAGAACTCCTACTTCAACAGGTCGTTGCGCAGCGCGGCACAAAAACTCGGACACAGCAAGTACATCCACTGCCACTTGGCTCGGCACACCTTCGCCACGACCTGCATAACACTTGGAATCCCGCTCCCCGCTACAAGCAAGCTGCTCGGCCACCGGAATCTGGAAACAACGTTGATTTATGCAAAATTCGTGGATCCGTTCCTGGACAAAGAAATGAGAAAGTTTAACAAGCTTTAGCCTGCATACGGGAAAAAATTTATATTAGTGATATGCTCAAGGACATTCCTGCCATAAACAAGCTGTGCCGTTCGTCGCTTTTTTTTGCAGTCTGCTTGAACATTTTTGCTTTTGCAATTTTCTTTGCTATTGGCGATGGAAAATTTTCTTCGCTAGACGACTTTTTCATGTCCGCTGTATTGACGGGCGCCTATGGTGGAGAATACGATGTGCACATGTATTTCGTCAATGTCGTTTACGGATATTTCCTGCGCCCATTCTATGCCGTACTGCCTAGCGTAAGCTGGTACTCCGTGTTTCAGTACTTTACTGTTTTTGCATCTTTCACGGCACTATGCTATGTAGTTCTGGAAAGGTTTGGCAAAAGGACTGGCAGTGTATTGGCCTTTTTGTTGCTGGCCTGTGTCTCGCCCGATTTCTATTTGCATGTGGCGTTTACCCAATGCGCGGGCATCGCGACCGCAGCAGGCATACTGCTTTTCGCCATTGGCAATGCAGAAAAGAAGCGCAACCATTTAATCTGCGGAATCGTATTAATGCTTGCCGGGTTCGTGTTCCGGAAGGAGATGTTCCTACTAGGGATGCCTACCCTCGCAGCGCTCCTTTTCTTCACATTCATACGGTTAAAAACAATCTGGAAATCATCGTTAATCGCTTTGGTCGTTCTCGCCTCTGCCTATGTAGCGCTTGGCAAGTTTGACTCCGAACATTACAAGGGGGATTACGAATTCTATGCCGCGTATCAGGGCCCCCGCGCCTATTTTGGTGACGGCGCTTTTTACGATGACAAATCTTTTGAAGCTGAATTGGATGAGCGGGGCTTGAACAGCCTTGACCTCACTTACCTACAGGCATGGTACTTTTACGACAAGAACGTCTTTTCGCTGGATAGCATGAGGCATTTGATTGAAATCGCAGATAGACATCGCTATGAGCCGAATTATGCGAAGTTTCCGGCTGCGCTTGTACTCGTATTTTCGGACTCCTTGATGCGTGGAAGTACATGGTGCTGGGCGCTTCTGTGCTTGGCTCTAATTTTCTTTTCCAACAAGCGCAATTGGTGGGTCCCTTGGGTGTCCATTGGCCTTGTTGCAATTCCTTACACATACTTACTTTTGGTGAGTAGAGTTGTCGACCACGTAGAGGTTGGGGTGTGGGCGTTGGCTATTGTATTTGTCCTGTTTTTTATGGAAAAAGACGATATTCTTGACAAGAAACAAACAAAACTTTTCTTGAAAACGGCCACAATCGTCGGTATTTCTAGTCTTATTATTTTGGGCGTAAATATCTATTTTGACAGAATGGCGACGGCTACAAAAGCGGCACGCCCCACATCTGGAACGCAGGAAGACTGGTTGGCATTCTCCTCTTACGCAAAAGAGCACCCCGATGATGTATTCCTTTTGCCATTTGAACGCTACAAAGAATTCTCAAAAAAATTCAATAATGTTTTCATCACCGTTGAACCGGGCAGTTGGAACAACATTCACTCCACAGGCTACTGGAACATGTATTTGCCCGCGATAGAGCGGGAACTGGAAAAGAGGGGCGTGACAAACCTAATCAAGGATGTGACAAAGGACAATGTCTATATGATTTCCGAAGCGACTGCATTGTCCCTTGCGCCTTTCTATAAGATTCATTATCACACACGATTGAAAACGGATACGCTGATGAGTTTCGGGAACATCAAACTGCTCAAGTACCGCGCTTTGGAGAATGAAGATGAACAAACTCAACATTAATCTTCTGCTATTCTCCGCGTTCCTTGCGTTGCTCATCTCCGTGCCAATTTTGCACCTGGACAAGGGAATTTCTATACGAGCCGGCTGGAGCCAGGGACCATGGCATCTTGTTCCATTCGGCGCAGATTCACTATCCCAACATTACAAAGACCGCTATCAGGTGCTGGACGAAAAGCCGCTAGCGAGCCTTTTGCAGGATTCAGCTAAGCCGTTGGTCATGATTCTCGTTGACGGTTGGGGAGTTCCCTATGACGAAGGTCTCCTAGAAGCGGACTTTCAGATGATTGGCGGGAAAAACGTTTCCTATGCCGTTCACAAGAGGCCGTTCCAAACGACATCCTATGCGGAATCAATAGAATACGGTAGCAGCTTTAAGGATGGGGTTGTTATTGACAGCAATGATTCTATGGGATGCGCTAAAATAGATTCCCTTATTTTGGAAGGTTCGTGGAACAAAATTGCCTGGATGGCACGTGGTACCCGCGAGGGAGACCGGGGTAAACTCCATAAACTGCTAAGGGATATTTCTGCTGTGGCGTCCAGGCATCCCGACGTTCAATTTGTTGTTCAGGGGACGCACAGGCCCATCCTCGGTACGCCTGAAACTCGGCGCAAGTATCTTGCCCCGTGGGTACCTGTGGTTTTTATCAATTGCAATTTGGAACAGTCTATTGACCGGTAGGTGAAATCCAAAGAGTAAAATAAAGTTTATATTTCCGATATGACAAAAATTCCTTTTAATAAGCCTCCCTTTGTAGGAATGGAATTTGACTACGTGAAGCAGGCCGTGGAGAGCGGTCGCATTTGTGGTGACGGGACATTCAATCTGCGTTGTCATGAATGGCTTGAAAAACATACGGGGGCCGCAAAGGCGCTCCTTACTACCAGCTGCACCCACGCTCTCGAAATGTCTGCCCGTCTCTGCAATATTGCTCCCGGCGACGAGGTCATTATGCCGTCGTTCACGTTCGTTAGCACCGCTGATGCGTTCGTGTCGCAAGGGGCAAAAAGCGTGTTCGTGGATATCCGCCCCGATACGATGAACCTTGATGAAAAGCTTGTCGAAGACGCCATAACCGAAAAGACCAAGGCGATTGTGCCGGTCCACTATGCGGGTGTCGCTTGCGAAATGGATGTGATAAACGAAATCGCGAAACGACATAATTTATTTGTGGTCGAAGATGCTGCCCAGGGCATGATGGCGACCTACAAGGGCCGTGCTCTCGGATCTATGGGCGATTTCGGTTGCTACAGCTACCACGAGACAAAGAACTACAGCATGGGTGAAGGAGGAGCACTGCTCATCAACGACTCCAAGTATAACGACCGCGCTGAAATCATCCGTGAAAAGGGCACGAATCGCTGTCAGTTCCACCGTGGCGAAGTCGATAAGTACACCTGGGTTGAACTCGGCTCTAGCTACTTGCCCAGCGAATTGAATGCAGCCTATCTTTATGCCGAACTGGAATGTGCCGATATTATTAATGATGCCCGCATGGCTAGTTGGAATGCTTACCGAGAAAGGCTTGCCCCGCTTGCCGAAAAGGGCCTGGTCGAGTTGCCGTATATTCCGGAACATTGCAAACACAATGCGCACATGTTCTACCTGAAGGTTGAAGACCTGCAGACGCGTACTGCGCTTTTGAAGCATTTGGTGTATAACGGCATTCTCGCGGTGTTCCACTATGTGCCTCTGCATTCGTCGCCCGCAGGCATGCGTTTCGGCAGGTTCCACGGTGAAGACAAGTTCACTACCAATGAAAGTAACCGATTGCTCCGTTTGCCCATGTTCTACGGGCTGAAAACAGAAGAAATTGAGTATGTCTGCGAAAAGGTGTATGAGTTTTTTGGGGTGTAATGGTCTAAATGCTCCTTGCGTCTCTAAAATAACTTATATTACAAAATAGTAGGCGTTGTATGGTTTACCCTGAAGTGATACATGGAATGTTTGTCGATTTGCGAAGCATCACGCTCGATGATGCCGAGTTTTCGTACAATATCCGTGCCGACAAGCGAAACCGCGACACCGTAGGGCAACTGGCTCCGTCACTCGAAGCCCAGAAGGATTTTATCCGCTGGCAAATGCAAGAGCCAAATGACTATTATTTTGTGGTGCTGAACAAGAAGGGCGAGCGGATTGGGCTAGTTGGTATATATGATATTCATGGTGATATGGGAGAATTTGGACGAGAGGTGAATATAGGTGAACCTGCTGAACGGATGGAAATAGGATATTTAATGGCTTGCTTCTGTGTACAGACTTTACACATAAATAGGATAAGCTATGTAATATATGCGAACAATGTAGGCAATATAAATAATGCGCAAAAGAGAGGAGGAGTCTTTATCCGTACAATAGAAAGGGGGGGGCGAAGCGCATGTTATTTTGAACAAGATTTGCGTATAGAGACTTCTGGAGCCCAAAAGGTGAGACAAACACTGGAAAGGCTATATAAAAAACATAAGAACGTTCTAAAATTATAGAAAAGGAGTTAAAATGGATATTAATGAATTCGTCAAGCATTTTGCAGAACAGTTCGAAGACACTGATGCTGCTGAATTTAAAGCTGATACCAACTTTCATGATTTAGAAGAGTGGTCATCCCTAACGGCTTTAAATGTCATCGCTATGGTTGATGAGGAATATGATGTTGCGCTCAAAGGGGCTGATGTCGAGGGTTCTGTCACCATTGAAGACCTTTTCAATATTGTAAAAGGAAGAATATAATGGCTTTCCTGTCGTTTCCAAATGTTCGGATAGCTGGATTTGCTGCCGGTGTTCCACAAAATATTGCTAGCAATCTTCATCCAACAGAGGATGACGTGATGTCTAGTGAATATTCTCCTGAAGACTATGTGAAAACGACGGGTGTTTTGGAACGCCGAGTCTCCACGATCCTAACAACGTCAGATTTGAGCTATGCTGCTGCAGAACAACTTATTGCTGATTTGGGTTGGGACAAAAAGGAGATTGGGGCTATTATTTTTGTATCTCAAACACCTGATTATATACTGCCTGCAACGGCGTGTATTTTGCAGGATCGCTTGGGATTGTCAAAAGATTGTTATGCAACGGATATGTCTTTGGGTTGCTCTGGTTGGGTGTATGGTTTAAGCTCCGTGGCATCACTTTTGACCTCTGGTATGATAAAAAAAGCACTTTTACTTTGCGGAGATGCTAAAAGTCGTTTTAGAACCACTAATTTATTACGTGATCCTTTGTTTGGCAGCGCGGGAACTGCAACAGCTGTTGAATATATGGAAGGTGACAAAGGTTTTGATTTCCATTTTGGTACAGATGGTAGTGGCTTTGATGCCATTATTACTCCAGATGGGGGTAGTCGCAGTCCGTATACAGATAAATCCTTTGTGCAAGAAAATATTAATGGAAAACATTTGTGCCGTTTGCAAACTAGAATGAAAGGTATGGATGTGTTCTCGTTTGGAATTTCAGTTGCTCCTAAATCCGTAAAAAAACTCGCCGAACATTATGACTTCGATTATGGTTCGGCTGATTATTTCATTTTCCATCAAGCGAATATGAAAATGAATGATATGATTGCAAAAAAGTTGAAGTTGCCTGCAGAGAAAGTCCCCACTTGTATGTATAAGTTTGGCAATACCTCTTCAGCTAGTATTCCGCTTACAATTGTTTCCCAGCTGAAGGGCAAATTTGAAAATGAGTCAACCAGGTTCATTTGCTGTGGTTTTGGTGTTGGCCTTTCTTGGGGAACGGTTGTTTTTGATACGAATGATGTCGTTGTTTCGCAACTCGTAGAAGTTGCAGATGAGGAGGCTGATGAGAAGTATGTTGTATAACCCATTTTCACTAGAAGGAAAAACAATCCTTATTACAGGAGCATCTTCGGGCATAGGCCAGGGAATAGCCATTGAATGCTCCAAAATGGGTGCTAAGGTGGTGATTACTGGGCGAAATCAAGAACGCTTAAAGGAAACATTTGATCAGCTTGATGGCGAAGGCCATGTAATGATTGCCGCAGACTTGAATAATGACGCCGACATTGAAAAACTTGCTATAGAGAGCCCAGTACTTGATGGCTTGGTGAATAATGCTGGTCGAGGTTTGTGCAAACCCGTAAATTTTGTTAAACGTCAGGATTTGCAGGATGTCTATCAGACGAATGTCTTTGGTGTAATCATGCTTACCAAGATGCTTTTGAAAGGCAAGAAGATTAGCAAAGGCGGGTCCATTGTTTTTACGTCTTCTTTGTCTTCTTATATGACGGCAGCAGGCCTTGCCGTTTATGCGTCATCAAAGGCTGCGGTGAGCGCCTATATGAGAACCTGCGCAATAGAATTAGGACCAAAAAATATTCGGTGCAATGCCGTTTTGCCAGGAATGGTTGAAACCAAACTGATTAATGATGGCACGTATACGGATGCGAGTAAACGAGCTGATTTAGAATTGTATCCACTTGGACGTTATGGACGTCCTGTTGATGTTGCTTTAGGCGTTGTTTTTTTGCTTAGCAACGCTAGCAGTTGGGTTACGGGCTTGGAATTGATTATTGATGGCGGAAGAAAATTGAAATAACATCATGCCAATAACATCATACAAAAATGTCGGAATAACAGCAATGGCTGCTTGTGTTCCAAAAAGGGTTATAGATAACTATAACTATGGATTAGATTTATGGTCTAAGCAGGAAATAAAAAAGATAGTTGATAAAATAGGTGTTTACGAACGTCGCTTTGCGGATGAAAAAACTTGCTCTTCCGATTTGTGTTTCTTTGCAGCAGAAAAAACAATTGCAGATAACAACATAAATCGTGATGATATTGAGTTGTTGGTCTTTCTTTCTCAGACTTCTGATTATCGAATGCCATCTACATCAATTTTACTTCAAGATCGTTTAAAACTATCTAAATCAACCCTTGCATTTGATGTTAATTTGGGATGCTCTGGTTTTATTCCTGTATTGAACATTGTCTATGCTATGATGGAAAAAAGAGGTTTTCGAAAGGCGCTGATTTTAGATGGAGAGACGAATTCGAAAGTATATTCAGCAAAAGATCGCCGAGAAGCCTTTATTTTTGGTGATGCAGGAGTCGCTGCTATAGTTGAACGGAAGGAAAAATTTGGAGCGAGTTATTTTTCTAATAATTCAGACGGGTCCCGAGGTGATTTGATAATGATTCCTGCTGGCGGATATCGCAACAGAAGCTCGATAGAGACGCTGACCGAAAAAATTGTTGATGAATATGGTAATGTTCGATCTGACGAACAAGGAACCATGAATGGAAATGATGTTTTTAATTTTGTTATAGAAGAAGTGCCCAAAGATATTAGAAACCTTTTGGGAACGGTTGGCGAAAATGTTGAAAATCTGGATTATTATGTATTTCATCAGGCAAATATGTTCATAAATAAATATCTTATAAAAAAGATGAATCTTAATCCAGAAAAGATTCCTTGGACAATTTCAAAATACGGCAATACAGCCTCAGTTTCTATTCCTCTAACAATTGTGAGTGAGTTGAAAGGAAAATTGAGCGGAACTCATAGATTGTTGTTAAACGCTTTTGGTGTGGGAATGGCTTGGTCTACGGCGATTGTTCCCTTTGTTGATTGTAAAATTAGCGATATTGTGGAAATTTGAAGAAGGTCTTGCCTATGCCTAAGTTTTCATTTGTAATTCCGTGTTACCGTTCCGAAAAGACCATCACCACTGTGGTCGAAGAAATCAAGAGCGAAATGGCCGCCAAGCGTCCGGGCGATGACTACGAGATCGTACTGGTAAACGACTGCAGCCCCGATGGCGTGTGGAATGTTATCGAGAAACTTGCCGAAACGGAAAACAACGTTATCGGCATCAATCTCGCTAAAAATTTTGGGCAGCATTCCGCCTTGATGGCGGGCTACGGTAAGTGTTCTGGCGAGTTCGTGGTTTCGCTGGATGACGATGGCCAGGCTCCGTTGGATTCTTTGAATGACCTAATCACTAAACTGGAAGAAGGTTTCGATGTTGTGTATGCCTACTATCGCGCTGTCAAGCAGAACCTGTTCCGTCGTTTTGGCTCCTGGATGGCAGGGCTCATGGGCAAATTTATGTTGGAGCCACCAAAGGACTTTGTTGGTAGTAGCTTTTATATAGCTCGCAGTTTTGTAATTCGCGAGATGTGCAATTACAAAAATTCATACCCGTACCTTGTTGGTCTTGTTCTTCGCACCACGCGTAAGATTGGATATGTTGCAACGAATCATCGCTCTCGTCTTGAAGGAACATCAGGGTATTCGTTTGTTCGTTTGCTAGGGCTTTGGCTCAACGGTTTCACGGCATTTTCGGTGAAGCCTCTGCGCGTAAGTACATTTTTGGGATTTTTCTTTGCTATTGTTGGTTTTATATACGCTATCGTGATTGTGGTGCAGAAATGCCTTGGTGTGATTGGCGTGGCTGGTTGGAGTTCGATTATTGCTCTGATGCTTATAATCGGTGGCTGCATCTTGATGATGCTCGGTCTTATCGGCGAATATGTTGGTCGCATTTATATATGCATCAACAATTCACCGCAGTATGTGATTAAAGAAATAAAGGGTTCACTCCCAAATCATTTTCCCATCAAAAAATAGTCGTATTGGATGCTTCTTTCCCGTAGGAGACTGTCCAGTGTTTTTTGACCATAACGCTCAAGTAGGGTTGGCTCATTCGAATACAGGGATTTGCCCAACCCCATAGCGCGATTTTCGAGCGAGAAACCCATTGACTCAAGTAGCGTGGGGAACATGTCAAGTGATGAATACTGGCACGCTTTTTGGGGAAGCGGTAACGTAGAATTCAGAATGAAGTTTGTCCAGTACAGTTGCTCATGCGGCGGAACATTCGCCTTTGCAGAAAGCATGTCCATCGTGTGGTCGCCCATGACTGAGATGACTGTGTTTGTAAACCAGGGCTGTTTGCTGGCCCAGTCGAGAAATTCGCTCAATTGCATCGATGCACAACGTAAGGCTTGCGGAAATTTCCCTTCCTTGTCAGTAACATTCTCCTGACACAATTCATCGGTGTAGCCGAAAGGCTGGTGCGTGTCAACGGTAAGCATGTAGAGCGCAAACGGCTTGCCGCGTTCGGCGAGGCTGTCCAGCTCTTCCTTGACGAACCCATATAACTTGCGGTCCTCGAATCCCCAGAACACCTTGTAGTCCTGCGGAATCTTTCCGGCTTCCTTGAAATATTCGATGTCGTGGATGGCGACATTTCCATGTACTTTCCAAAAGTCGCGCTTTTGCGTAAAGTCGCCACTCGACCCCTGCACGTAGACCTGCTCGTAGCCCTGATTTGCTAGAACATTCATGAGGCAACTAGCGTGTGGCAGGTAGGTGGGTAGCTTGCCGTGGTATTCGTCGATGCCCATGGGCATGTTCAGCGGGATACCGCAGAGCTTGCCCGTAATTCCCGCAATGGTCCAGCTGGTGCCCGATACATTCACGCCACCGGGGGCAAAGCCCCATTGCTTAAAGAGACTGTCAATCTCGGGGGTATATCGGGCAAAGTTCGTTTCCATCGATTCAAGGAAAATGACGATGAGATTTTTGGGCTGTTGCGGAATAGTTATCTTGACGGAATCAGGATTTGCATAATGTTCTCGGTACAACTTCGAGTCGACGGGCTTTTGGAAAAGAACGTGTAATGGGGCACTAGTCACGATTCCTGGAATAACAAGGGAGATTACGAGGCAGTATGCGGCTACGGCAACAAGAGAAAATTTTTCGAGATGTCCAAGAATTTCTAAGAACTCCCTTTCAGCAAGTATAAGTTTCAGTTTCCAAAAATGAAAAGCAACTTTGGTATTCCATTTTGACAAAAATGCGGAAAGGGTGACTAGTAGGGCTACTAAACACGCGAACAGGTAAGAAGCTGAGCGGAGCGCATCTGATATGAATGTTGATATGACGAATTCTTCGGAACCTTCGTTGGCTCCGGCAAAGACCGTGAAAAGGATTACCTCAACGTTTGAGAGAGGGAACGTGTCTATGCCCCAGGGGATTGCCTGCGAATACAGGATAAGCAAAAAAAGTACGATGCATGCAAGGACTATGCGGACAACGGATTGCTTGCGCCCAGAAATCTGTTGGCTAGAGACTGCTTTATATGAGAGAAAAAATGCAAAGAGAATTGCTGCGTAGATTGCTCCCGCATAGGGCACCAGAAAAGGAGAAATGCCGCCAACAAGTCCGCTGTCGTAGTTGTAGAACAGCACATAATGCAGTACAGGAACAATGAATAACGCCGTCAGGCTGAATCGTTTGCGACGAGTTAGGAAAACGGCCAAGATAGCTGCTACTGCTGATGCTACAAAGAAGTTGATGCTATAGGAGTCCATCTTCAAATCCGCAATTGCTATGCTCACTCCCAAAAGAATACGACAACGCCTGTTAGCACGAGTACGATTGCGATAACCTTCTGAAGATTGATTTTTTCTTTGAAAAAGAAGTAGCTGAGTACTGGGACGAACAAATACCCGCAGGCTTCAAGAGTGCCAAGTTCCTTCAAAAGAACACCGTGGTTCATTGCAAATATATTGGAAACCAATGAGAACATCATTAGTGAATAGCCGCCGATGACCCATGGATTCAGGTATTCCCGAATGAACGATGCGTGTTTGGTTGCTGCCGATTTCTTCAGTAGCATTTGAGCCACCCCGGCAACAAAGATATTGAATAACACGAGAACGTAGAACATTTTACGCCCTTGCGAACAGTGTTATGCCGCTGATGATAAAAACGGTACCAATGGCGTTTTTTAGTGTGATTATTTCGCCGAAGATGAGATTTGCAAAGAGCAATCCAAAGATTGCAGTCAAACCTTTGAACATATATGCTTTGCTTATGTGCATCCGCTTGATAATCTGCTGCCACAGCACCGCGTAGATTCCCAGCACGCCCACCGTGCAGGCGAGGAACGCGATGTACCCCGGCGAGAGGAACTCCCGCTGCGACGCAAGCTTCGAGAACACCCCCGACGAGGTGTAAATGAAGAACGTGCCGATCAGGGCGATGTATTTAAGGACGGTGAGCATCTAGCGGGGAATATAGATTTATATGTGGGAGATGGCTTGGATGCGAGGATATCTGAGTTGTTTCGGGAGCGATGAGAAATTTTTTGAAAATTTTCCGTAAACCTCTTGACAGGGGGCGTCCATGAAATTAAATTGTAGTGCACAAATGTGCATCAAATGCTGTTTTCGCCCCGTTTTTTTTAAGCATGTAGGCGGGGGAAGGAGTGAAAGATGAAAGATGTCGAAGACAAAACGCTGATTTTGAGAGACCGATGGGTTATCCTAGATTGTCGTGTGGCTGACGGGGGAACTTATGTTAATTAGATTTGAGGGGAATGAGAATGATCAAAATTTCCACGAGAAAACGCCAATGGAATTAAGCATTGAAAATTTTGCAAAAATAAAGACTGCCAGTATTAAGTTGGACGGCATAACTGCGATTGCCGGTTTGAACGATACTGGGAAAAGTACCGTGGGGAAAATTTTGTATGGGATGTTTAGCGCCATAGCCAATATTGACAAATCAGTTGTGCTGGCGAAGAAGCGTAGCATTCAGCAAGAACTCAATTCGCTTCTTCATCAGAATAACCTGAATTCGCACGGAAGTATATCTCAAAGTGCATTTAGATATACGCGAGAATTTATTGATGATTTGGTTGTTTCGGAAAATAAAACGGATGCGCTTGATGCGTATCTACGGAATCTTGAAGAAAGACAAAAAGAGTTTGAAATTACATACAATGAAGACTTGAAAACGCAAATTACCGAGTCGATAAGGAAAGTTCTGTCTATTCCAGACGAAAAAGTGGCGCAATCGGTTGTTTCGCTGGCTTTCCAAAAGATTTTCAATGAACGAATTAATAACATTGACAATCCGGATGCCGATGCTACCGTCGGGTTGTTGGTGAAAAATAGACCAATTGAATTAGTATTTCGTGACGATTCTCTAGAGTCTATGCGTAGAGAAATTTCTTTGGTTAATTCTGCTACGTATATAGACAATCCGTTCGTGTTGGATAGATTGAACCAATTGACGATTTATGAGAATAGGGAGGCTCCGTGGGTAAGAAATTTAACAAATAAGCTCATTTCGTTAAATGAGAAGAAAAAGAATGAAGCCTTAGAGGACGAAGCGCTTTCAAGAATGATTGTTAGCGAAGGCTTGCAAAAGATTCTTGATGAACTGGATGAAGTAGCTCCTGGTTCTATTGATAACACTCATGATGGATATTTGTACAGGCGGGAAAAAAGCGGAAAAGCCTTATCCGTCAATTCCTTGTCAACGGGTTTAAAAGCTTTCGCAATTATCAAACGCCTCCTCTTGAATCAAGGCTTGAAAGAAAGGGATGTTCTTATTTTGGACGAGCCGGAAGTGCATTTGCATCCTAAATGGCAGCTGAAGTATGCAGAAATCATCGTTCTTCTTCAGAAAACGTTCAATTTGACTGTTGTTGTGACGACGCATAGTTCCCATTTTTTGGAAGCCTTGGATTTGTATTCTAAAATCCACAAGACAAGTGATGTCTGCTCATACTACTTTGCTTCTTGCATTCAGAATTCTGATTTAGTCTCGTTTGAAAATGTAACGGGACAATTGGAAAAGATTTACAGTAATCTCGTTCAACCGAGTTTTCTTATTGACGAAATCAAAGAAAAGTACGGGGTTGAATGATGAGCATGTATGAGAAGTTTGTGAACCTGCTGAATACGTACTGTAATCAAGCGGGTTATCCGATACAGATTGAAAAAACATTGCATGAATTGTCTTTGGATGATGCGAATTCGGTAAATGTTTTTACGTCTGAGTATAAGGATTTGAACTCAATTTCAATGGATTCGATTGCACAAAATGTTGTTGCTAGAATTCATTTTGGTGGCCCGCCTCGGAAAGATGTTGCCCCAGCATCGGTAGATTCGTTTTTGATAGATTCAAATGGTTATTGGTATTTTATTGAGTTTAAAAATCAATATATAAGTAGTAAAAAAGTGAAAGAGGATTGCGTGAAGAAATCTTATGCAAATGTCTTTTGGCTGTTTAAAATTCTTGATGAAATGCAAAGGAAACAACTTTTTTCATTCGACGCTTATAGTTCCTGTACGACAGAAATCTCTCCGTTTGAATTTGTGAAAAAATATTGCAAGTTTATTTTGGTGATAGGGAAAGATAAGGTTGACAATGAGCTGAATAGGATTCGCGAGGCGAAAAAAGCAAAAATGACGATGCCGGACTCTTGTCGCTTTCTTAGAAAATTAGAATCTTACGTGTTTAAATCTGCTGATGTATATAGTGCAGATCAATTCGACAGAGAGTTTGTCAAGAAATTTAGATACTCTTGAGTGAATTGTCTTTGGATCTGCATTGCGTTAGGGGTGGGCGCTGCAGAGTGGTACTCGGATAAACCAAAGTGGTCAAATTCGACCACTTTGGTGGCCGTATTAGTATTGAATGAACTTTTATGCTTATTCGGTGTTGTAAAGTGTACGCGAATGTTCGGGTTGTGGTTGCGCGTCCTAGAGTTCAGTATGTAAGGAATCCTTACTAACTGTAGATGATTGCCGCCCCGACGATATTCTTCGTGGTGATGGCCTCGCCAAACACGAAGTGCGCAAGCAGTAGCCCGAACACCACGCCCGTGCCCTTGAACATGTAGGCCAGGCTCACGTCCATCCGCTTGATAATCTGCTGCCACAGCACCGCGTAGATTCCCAGCACGCCCACCGTGCAGGCGAGGAATGCGATGTACCCCGGCGACAGGAACTCCCGCTGCGACGCAAGTTTCGAGAACACCCCCGACGAGGTGTAGATGAAGAACGTGCCGATCAGGGCGATGTATTTAAGGACTGTGAGCATCTAGCGGGGAATATAGATAATACGCCCTGCCGCAACAGGCGGAAACGGGAAAACGGGCGGGAATGCGGAATATTCAAAAAACTATTCTAGGTATTGACAAATGGCATTGGTGAATTTATATTTGTAGTGCACAAGTGTGCAGAAGTGCCATTTTAGCCCCGCCTTTTCAAGCATGTAAGCGGAGAGAAGAGAAAAATGAACGAACTGAAGGTATTGACATTTGTACTAATATCTTGTATATTTATTAGTATGAATGTCAATAATAAAGAAAAGACACTAATGAACCTTCTCTTGGAAAAGGGCGGGCGGATTACTGCGAAGCAGGCTTCGCTTGCAGGTATCCACAGGATGATCCTGAAACAGCTTTCCGATGTCGGGAAAATCGTAAGGGTTGCGCGCGGAGTGTATCAGTTGGAATCGGCACAAGAGGACGAACTCCTGAATTTGCAGCATCGTTGCCCGACGGGCGTATTCTCGTGCGAAACGGCTTTGTTCTTGCATTCTCTGACAGAACGCGCGCCGTTTATGTGGACCATGACGTTTAAGGGGTTCTACCATTCGCCCTCTCTAGCAAAAAATGGAATTGTGGTAAAGCATTCTTCGAAGAATCTTTATCCTCTTGAAATTGTAGAAGTCAAAACGCCCTTAGGTAACGTTGTGCGTGCCTATTCTGCCGAAAGGACCTTGTGCGAAATCATGACGGCCAAAGTTGCGGCCGATATCCAGACAATAACCTATGCAATTAAAACGTACGCCAGCCGTAAAGAAAAGAATATTCCGAAATTGTTGCAACTCGCAAAGACTTTTCATGTAGAAAAAAAACTCAGGACGTATTTAGAGGTGTTGCTGTGATTACGAATAACGAGATGAAGCTAAAGGCATTACTGAAGGGCCTGTCTGTAAAATTTGGAATCACGCCTCAAGCAACCTTGCAAATGTATTGCCTCGAACGCTTGCTGGACAGAATTGCTGCTTCTAGGTTCCGCAAACTTCCTTTGACTGTAGATCTTACAACTGGAGATACCATCATTCCCCATGAAATAGAATATATGTATAAGTGCGTGTTTGACGATAAGGAGATTCCGGTTTTGGCTTATCCGCTAGAGAATGTTTTTGCGGAAAAACTTGATACAATTGTTTCGAGAGGTGCGGCTAATACACGAACTAGAGATTTCTACGATGTGTATATGCTTTATGCATTGAAGAAAGATGAAATAAACTTCAAAACGCTAAGGATTGCTCTTGAAGCGACTTCTCGCCGGCGGAATACGTTCGAAACTTTGGAAGGATATCCGCAAATCCTAGAATCGATTAAAGTGGATTTGGTTCAAAATGACTTTTGGAAAAGATTTGTTGCCAAGAATCCGTTTGCTAAAGGGATAACGTTGCCGCAGGTTCTTGACTGCGCTAAAGAAATACTGGATTTGACGGGGGTTTGACCGTTAAGCCGCAGATGATGATTGCCGCCCCGACGCAAGTTTCGAGAACACCCCCGAGGTCGTCTTTGTCGGTGCCCCATTTAAAAAAGCAAGCGCCCTCCTTTGCGGAGAGCGCTTTCTCGTGGGACCTCCCGGACTTGAACCGGGAACCAGCGGGTTATGAGTCCGCGGCTCTAACCAATTGAGCTAAAGTCCCAGCTCGCCCAATATTAGCAAATATTTCGAAATCGTGCGGTCCCACTCGTAGTGGAACCCGCTGTAGGCGTTCACCACCGCCTTGTCCCAGTCGGCGACTTCGTTCTGGTACACGTGGAGCGCGTCCTTGAGCCGGCGCAGCATCAGGTGCGGCGCGTTGGCGTCCTCGACCAAAAACGCGTTCGCGTTGCCGGCGGTCTCGGGGGCGTAGTCGTCCAGGCTGCTGGCCACGCCCACGTTGAACCCGGTGAGGGGGAGCGTCCCGCAGGCGAGCGCCTTCAAGATGATGGACGACGAGGGCTCGCGCAGGTTGGCGGCGAACAGCACGTCGGAGCCTGCCAGGGCGCCGCGCAGCGTGGAGATGCTCTCGAAGTTGGGGGTGAGCTCCAGCACCTTCATGGTGTCGGGGTACTGCTTGGAGACGTCGTTAAAGTAGTTCCACTCGGGGTGCTCGGGCGAGAGCCCCACCACAATGAACACGTCGAGCTTGGTGATGTCGGAGAGCACGGTCGCGAGGGTCTCGGAGGTGTTGCCCGCTTCTTCGTCCAGGTGCACGTACAGCACCAGCTTGTTGCCAAAGTTCGAGCCCAGCTTTTTGGCGAGTGTCTCCTTTGCCTTGTGCTTGGCTTCCTTGATGGGGAGCTTGTCCTGGGCGTTAAAGTCCCACACCTGGTAGCTCACGCCGAACTGCACGCCAATGAGCTTGTCGGCGTTGTGGCTCAAAAAGCCGCTGAGGCCGCCGGGCAGGTTGGTGTTGAGCATGGCGTCGCGGTAGCCGGGCGAGGGGAACAGCACCTTGTGGGCGTAGCAAATGCCCGCCTTGAGGAGGCTCACCTTGCCCCAGAACTCGTAGCCATCCATGTTGTAGTCTTCGCGGGGGAGGCCGATGGCGTCAATTTCGCCGGACCCCACGTGGAAGTCGTAGGTGATGTTGTGGATGGTGAAGAAGAACGGGACGTTGCCGAACTCGTTTTGGTACACGGTGTGCGTGAGGGCGCCGGCGAGGGCGCCGCCCCACTCGTGGCCGAGGATGGCGGTGTAGTTGACCTTGGTCTCGATGGCGTAGCTCAGTGCCGCCGAGGCGAGGAAGGCGAAACGGCGGTGGTTGTCGCCGTAGGGGACGCTGTGCGGCGGCCCGTAAACGTGGGGCCTTCCAAAGTAGTCTTCGTTAAAAATGTAGGTGTGCAGGGGGTCCGACTTGGACTTCCAGACCTCGAAGGGCTTGCCCTGCAGGCGCTCGACCCCCTGGAAAATGCACTCGTAGTTCTCGACGTGCATCAGGTGGTCTTTGTAGAAGGGGGAGCAGGTCAAGACGTTAGCACCGGCCCTGCCGAATGCATCCGTCATTCGGTTCACCGCGGTCACCAGCGGGCTGGGGGCTTCCCAGTTGCCGGCTTCAGGGCTGACAACTAAAATATCCATCTAAACACCTTCTCCACTAATAAAATTTTACCTAAAAGGCGAGTAAAGACAAATTTATTTAATTAAATTAGTTTGCGGTAGACTAGGACTCCCGAATGGGCGGGGAAATTGGTCTTTTTTAGAATAAACCATAGAGGACTAAAATGAGAAAACTCTTTATCGCAGCTTTGGCCGTGGGCGTGGCGCTCTCCATGACCGGCTGTAAGGGAACCAACGAGAAGCGCGGTGACGAACATCTTAAAGAAGGCCGTTTCCGCAATGCCATCAACTCTTACCTGGATGCCAAGAAGAAGGGCAGCATGTCTGACGAGTTCTACGACAACTTTACGTTGGCGCTTGTCCGTGCCGCCGAAATGGAAGCCAAGAAGGACCTGAACAGCGAACTTTTGGACAACTACTATGGCAAGGCCAGCGTGAACATGCCCGAAGTCAAAAAAGACGAGGTGGTCGAGGAATACGTGACCAAGCTCGCCACCCTCGGCAAGCAGCAGGCCACCCAGGAGGGCGTGGACTACAACACCGTGATTAACGCGTTTGCCAAGATCGACACCGCCCTCGCTACCGCACAGGCCCGTCACATTGGCGAAGGCACCGTGAAGGCCATCCGTACCGAGGCCGAAAACGCCTACGTTTCCAAGAACCTCGCCGACGCCGTGGGCGAATCCGACCCGGTGGTGAGCGAATACCAGATTATGAAGCTTGCCGAAATGGCTCCCGAGAACGCCGACGTGAAGGCGGCCCTCAACAAGAGCCGCAAGGGCACCCGCGGTTACTTCCTCATCTTTGGCGAACAGATCGGTGAACCGGTCAACCGCCGCATCGACAAGTGGGGCTACGTGATGGCCTTCCCGACCATCAAGATCGCTCCGGGTAGCCTCTCTGGCGAACTCCAGTTCTGGGCCTCGACCGGCAACAACACCGAGCTTGACCCGAGCAAGATCACCCTCGTCTCGACGACTGGCGAATCCGTTGTGGCAAAGGCCTCCGGTGGCTGGTGCGAAGCCGAAGTGCTCGTAGGCAAGAAGGGCGACGAAAAGATCGAAAAGAAGAAGCAGGCCATCAAGGCCGGCACCAAGGGCAAGCTCATGAACGAGTTCCAGTGCTCCCTGAACGTGAGCTTCTCTTACGGCAAGGACTTTGTGCCCGACTACGTGCAGTACAAGGACGAATTCGGCATCGGCAAAAAGTACCTGGGTTACTAATCCGTACTTCCCGAAAAGCTTAAAAAGGCCCGCCTCGCGGGTCTTTTTTTTTATTTAGCCGCGGGTTTGGGCTCCCGCACTCGGGCAAGGCCCCACAGGGCAACACAGGCAAGAACCGGGGCGAGCACGTTCCACGGCCCGTGGTAACGGATGCTCCCGGGCAGCGCCATCCACAGGTAGATGACAAAGTTGTGCGCGGTATAAACGTCCAGGCTGTGCCTGCCCATCACGTTGGTGGGGCGGAAGTCGAGGGCGCTCGGCCAGGTGCGCACAATCCAGCAAACGAGCATCATGAACGCAAAGAAGTTCGCAAAGCGGAGCGCCCCCACGTGCACCTTGCTGGTAAGCAGATCCCCCGGCAAGGCCAGCGGGATGAACTGGTGCGACCACAAGAAGCAGAACACGAGGGCGACCATGACGGTCGGGGTCAGGCGCTCGACGATCTGGGTGGCCTTGCAACCGGGGACGGTCTTGGCGCGAGTCCACCAGGCGGCTACGGCGGCGCCGGTAAAATACACGCACTGCCAGGCGAACGGGTCAAAGTCGCCGTGGGTGAGCCAGCCCGGGAACAGGCTGTTGATGGCGCCGCGCAAGCCGAACTGCGCTGCTCCCCAAATCGCCAAAAAAGGGAGCCACAACGCAAAGACGGTGCGGAGTTTTTTTGCCCGCACAAACCACGGGAACACAAAGGAGCCGATGAACAAAAAGAGCACGTAGAGCGGCAGCACGTCGAGCCACTCGGGTGTGTTCACCAGGGCGAGGCTCCACAGGCTCCCTGTTACGGGGTGCTGGTAGAGCGGGTCAAAAAAGTGCGATATGCGGGGGAGGAGAGTCGCCGCGGCAATGCAGACGATGGCGAGGGTCGCCATGTGGTAGCGCCAGGTTTTAAAGGCCCTCCAGCGCATCCAGCTCTGGTGAGGGTCCTTGCCGCTCTTGCTCGTGGCGGCAAGCATCCCGACGAACCCCGACAAAAAGAAAAAACCTTCGGCCGCACTAAAGAAGCCGAAGCACTGGTAAAGGTAATGCGATATGGGCTTGCCAAAATGGTCCAAGGTCATCTGCAAAAGCAGAAGCCCGCGGATGGAATCTAGTGCCCGAATCCTCACGGGGAACCTTGGTGGGCTGCCCCTTAGAAGTTGGCCTGGGCGCTGATGCCCATGGCGAAGTCGGTGTCGATGTTGTCGCTAAAGTTATAGCCGAACCAGAACACGACCTCGGTCTTCATGGTGGGGTACAGGTAGAAGTTGAGACCGCCAAAGTTGTAGTCGTCGTCGCCCTTGTTGGTGTCCTTGTCGTGGTATTCGTAGGTCACGCCCATGGTCAGCTTTTTGTGGAGGTTGAAGCTGGGTTCAATGGCAAAGAGCAACTGGTCTTCGGTAAAGATCTGCGGCTCGGCGGGTTCGTCCTCGTCGGTGAGGGCGATAAAGTAGGTGAAGCCGAGGTTGAAGAAGGCGTAGTTCATGCTGGGTTCGAGCAAGAAGGAGTGAACGCCCTTGCCCTGGTACGGGTGGAGGCCCCACACGGCGTAAATGCCCCAGTTGAACCGCTCAAAGCTCTTGGAGTAGTCGACCTCGGTACCGAGGGAGTAGGTGTGGCTGCGGCCAATCTCGTCGCCAAACAGCCAGTCGATGCTCGGGGTGAGCACCAAGTGCTCGTCCACGTGGTTCAACAGCGGGAGGCTGTAGGTGCCAAAGAGCGCCATGGTGTGCACGGTGTTCTCGGAAGCGCCCAAGTAGACCTTGCCGCCGCCGTACTTGGCGGTGCCGAACTCGGCGCCAACGCCACGGAGGTTCTGTTCGCGGACAATCACGGCGTAGCGGGAAGGGTCGCGCCAGTAGAAGTAGTTGAAGGCGCCTGCGCTGTAGGTGAGGTCGCCAAAGATGAAGCCCACGTCGTGGGTCACGTCCCAGCGGAACTGCACGCCGTCAAAGTTGAACTCGGTAAAGCGGCCGCCGTCGCCCATGGCGGTGCTGTGGGCGTAGTAGTGGCGGTGCGTCTCGGAGGCGTAGGTGCCGTTGCTGTCCACGTAGGTGCTGTGGGTGTTGCCCATGACCGTCACGGAGACGTTCTCGTCCATGCGGGCGGTCACAGCGAGGTCAATGTCCTGGTTCGCTGCGTTCGTGGGGTCAAAATCACTATCGAAATAGCTGGCGTAGTCGGCGTTGACCGCACCGTGGAGTTCTATCTCGGCGGCAAGGCCAAAAGTGGCCGATGCCAAGGCGATGGGCAAAATCAGTTTGCGCATAAAATCCTTCCAAAAAAGTTTCGAGGCTAAAGATAGAAATATATCGGTTCAAAAACCAAATCCAGTTGCCGTATTTTGTATTTTTGTGCATATTACGGGAGCTTTATGAAGTTGAGCAAGACTTTTATTGTCTGTATGGTTGCGGGCCTTATGTCGTGGTCTGCGGCCTTTGCGTTGACGGCGCAGGAGGCGCTCTCCAAGTCGCAGAACTGGTTCAAGTCGGGCAAGGCTTGGGACCTCTCCTTTAAGTTGCAAGTATTTTATGCGGAATCCCCCGACGTGGCGAGCCAGCAGGGGAGCCTGCTGGTGGCCGACGGCGACCGCTTTAAGCTGGATGTCGCGGGCATCAAGTTCTACAGCGACGGCGAGAGCCTTTGGCAGTACAATGTGGAACAAAAGCAGGTGCTCATCAAGGCGGTCGAGGACCTCTCGAGCTCGCTGCACCCCTCGGAACTATTGTTCAAGTACCTCAACTGCAAGGCGCTGGAGCTGGGCGAGGGCGACTACAACGGCCAAAAGCTGTGGGTGCTCAAGCTGGATCCGTCCAAGTACGCGGGCCAGTTCACCAAGATGGAAGTGTGGCTGAACAAAAAGGACTTTTCTCCGGTGCGCCTGTACACGGTGGACCCGACGGGGAACTCCTCCTGGTACAACATCATCAAGTTGAAGGTGGTCAAAAAGGTGTCGCCCGACGAGTTCAAGTACAAAACGATCCAGGGTGTCGACGAGATCGACATGAGGTAGCGATGTTTTTTAAAAGGTTTAAATCGGCTTTGCCCACAGGCGTGCTTTTGCCGGCTCTTTTGCTGGCGTCGCAAGCGTTTGCGGCGACCGAGACGCTCTTTAGCAACTGGTCCGTTTCGGTGGCGGCCTCGGGTAACGAGGACGCCCTCTGGGTGTTTTCACGCGGGGAAACGGCGAGTGGCGTCACGTTGTTAAAGCTCAAGGCGGGCAACGGCGGCACGGTGCAGGTGACGGACTCCAGGCAGGAGGTGGTCTCGACCGAGGAGACCGCCGTGCAAGATGGACTGTTTAGCGACGAGCTGGCGGAGCACCGCCGCATTCCCTCGGTTTTGGCGGGCGGGCTTGGCCTGGTTTATCCGCAGTACGAGGCGAACGATGATGGCTACTACCTGGTGCCCAAGGGGTTTTTCTCTATTCGCAACCTGAACGGCAACGGCATTTTTGGTTCGCCGCTCGAGTTGCCGGGCGCCGTCGAGGAATTGGAATCGGCCATGGACTATGCGGTGGGCGGCTTTGCCTATGACTCCGCGAATTCCGTGCTGTGGATTGCCCGCGGCGTTTTGGGGCTCGAAAAGTACGACGTCTCGAAGGGCGTGAACTCCCCCAAGGAGACCATCTACCTTTTCAAGACTTCCGAGAAGGCTTTGGAGGCGCTCAAGTCCAGCGCCTCGGTGGACTTCAAAAAGTATACGGCGGTTTTTGACGTGAAGCTGCACCCCGAAACGGGGGAACTGTGGCTCGCAACAGAATCGGGCTTGTGGATCCGTAACGAAGACGGCTCCTTGAAGAGCGCCTCGAAGGCGCTGGAGTCGGCCCGCGTGACGGGCGTGTGGATGGGCGGCAAGCCGCTCCAAGTTGTCGCAGAGACTTCGGCCAAGGTCAAGGAATCCTTGAAGGGCGCGCTGTGGCGCCTGTTTGACGGCAAGTCGAAGGACTTTGCCAAGGTCGACTTTTTGGATACTGCGGGCAAGGCCTTAAAAAAGGACGTTTACGACAACGCCGACTACACAGTGAACGATGTGGCGTTTGTAGGCGCCGAGGCTTTTGTTTGTGTGGGCTCCGTGGGGGCGACGACGGTGAGCGGCTATTTGCGGCTCGACACGCTCGGCGCCCGCGCCTACGAGGGCGATGACGGCAGTGAATGGCTTTACGGCTCGAACATGGGCGTCACGGACCGCGACGTGAACATCACCTCGATGACGGCGTTCCCCATGTCGGGGAAGGTGACCGGCCTGGCGGTGGCGACCTACGGCAACGGCATTTCGGTCTCTGCCGACACGGGCAAGACCTGGACCCCGATTTTGAACCGCGCCAAGCTGAGCGACAACCTGGGGAGCGTTCGCATGGTGCCCTCGGTGATTGTGGCGGGCAGCGAATCGCTAGTTTCGTACAAGGTAAGCAAGGACTCCAAGATTACCATCGAGGTCTTTAGCTACGATATGAAAAAGGTCCGCAAGATTGTGAAGGCGGCTCCGCGTTCTGCCGACGCTTCGCGCAGCACCAACGCCAAAGAGGATGTTTGGGACGGTAAGGACGATTACGGCAGGCCCTGCACCATGGGCGTCTATTATGTTCGCGTCAAGGACAACCACGGCCATGTGGGCTGGGGCAAGGTGATGACGCTGGGAGGGCACAAGTAATGAAAAAGACGAGTGCTTCCCTGTTTTTGCTTTTGATGCTAGCGCTCTCGGGTTTGGCGCAGGCGGGCGTCGTCGATAAAAAGGCGGCCCTGGGCGGCTTTGACGGCTTTGTGGAACGCATGGGCGCGGGCACCCGGGAACTGGGCCGTGGCAACACGGGCTCCGCCGATACGGCGAGCATGCCCGCGGCTTACTGGAACCCTGCCATTCTCGGTTTCCGCCACGATTTTGGCTACACGCTCAACGCCGAAAAGCGTGACCTGGACCGCATGGGCGGATCCCTGGGCCTCGAGAGCCCGGTGGGCAAGCGCATGGGCGTGGGCTTTGCCATGCTCTACCGCGGCGACCTGGACTTTGACGTGATTGACGAGGACGACCAAACGTTGGGCACGGCGACGCCGTACTTTACGATGCTCTACTTGGGGTTCGCCTACAGGGCCACGCGCCGTGACGCCTTTGGCCTTTCGCTCTCCATGAGCTACGACAACATGGATGTTTCGGACTACTACGACGACATTGAACTGGTGGACGGCTATACGAGCCCGGTGACCATCAACCTGAGCTGGCTTCGCCAGTGGAACAAGAACTGGAGCACCTCGGTGGTCGTTCGCAACCTGAGTTTTAGCCACAACCTTTCTGCCCGCTGGAGTAAGAATACCAGCACCGACAACTCGGTAATTTCGACCGAGGGCGTGCGCCCCAAGGTGTTGCAGGTGGGCCTCGGCTACCGCTCCCAGGTGATGGGCAAGCCCGTGTTCGCCTGGATGGAGGCGATTGATTACCAGGTGGCCGATACGCTTTTGGTGTTTGACCCGCAACTTCATGTGTGGACGGGCCGCGTGGGCTTTGAATGCGAAATCATTCCCGATGGGACGGTTCGCATAGGCATGGACGACTTGGACGCGATGCTCGGCCTTGGTTACAAGTTCCGCGTGCGCATCGGCAAAAAGAAATACCTGTTCGACGTGAACTACGCGTTGACCTACGAATCGGGTGCCGACCTGTGGAACCCGCTGAGCTTTGGGGTGCGGGGTTACATTCCGTGATTTCGAAACTCTCCATTGGGTGTGTCCGCAGCTTAGACGGGATTGAATACGAGTTCGAACCCGGGATCAACGTGATATGCGGCCCCAATGGGTGCGGCAAGACAACCGTCTTGGAATCGGTGCACCTGCTGGCACAGGGATTTTCGTTCCGAGCAAAAGACTTGAAGGAAATGGTTTCGTGGAATGCCGGCGAACTGGTTTTGCGCGGGTCCTTTAATTACGATGGGCGCGAAACTGTACGTGCCATGAGCGTGAGGCGCCTGGGCAAAAGCAAGGCCGTTGCCAAGGAGAACGGCGAGGCGGTGCGGTCGCCGGCGGCTTTTTTTGGAACTTGCCCCGCGGTCATTATGCAACCCTCCGACATCGAGCTTTTGCGTGGGGCGCCCGAGGTGCGCAGGCACTGGCTCGACGAGATTCTGTGCTTTAGGTCGGCGGGGAACGGGGAACTGCTCAGGCGTTACCGCCGGGTGCTGCAACAGCGCAACCAGTGGCTGCGGCAGTTCAAGCACGATGGCTATGCGGTGGGCGGCGACGACATGTTCCGTGTGCTCACGGAACAGCTCGTGGAGCTGGGCGCCAAGCTTTGGGTGGCGCGCGTGTCGCTCTCGGGTGAGGTCTCGCAGATTATCACGAACTATTACCGCAAGCTTTCGGGTGGGGTGGACCAGATTACCTGCACCTACAAGAGTTCCATTTTAAAGGCGCTCGATGCGCTGGACCTCGCCGAGTCCATGAGCGACGACGAGATTGATGCCGCCATTGCCGACGCGGCCCCAGAGGTTGCAGAAGAGAGTGACGTCCCGGACGAGGCGACGTTCCGCAAGGCGTTCATCCACAAGCTAAACAGTTTGGAGACCGCCGAGAAGGTGATGGGCATGACGCTTGCGGGCCCGCACCGCGACGACCTGAGCATTTGCGCCTCGGATTACGAGATGCGCTCGGTGGGGTCGCAGGGGCAGTGCCGCTCGGCGGCGGTCGCCATGCGCTTTGCCGCGGTCGACGTGGCGTCGCAGTACGTGAGCAAGCCGGTTCTTTTGCTCGACGATATTTTTGCCGAACTCGATGTCAACCGTCGCGACGCCGTGGCCGCCCTCATCCGCGAAAAAGCCTGCCAGGTGCTGATTGCGACCCCCCAGGCCGAGGAACTGCCTTTTACGGCGGACAAGGCGATAAAAATGAATGTGTAGTGTAGTTCTTCTTTGACAGTGTAAAAAAAAGGCCGCTTGTTAAGGCGGCCTTTTAAATGCTCTTGTCGCTAGAAACTATTAACTAGTAACTAGCCCGTAGGGTGCGACTACTTCTTGAGCAAGTCGCGGATCTCGGTGAGGAGCTTCTCTTCGGCGCTCGGTTCAGGAGGTGCCGGCGGAGCAGGCGGTTCAGCCGTCTTTTCTTCGGCCTTGCGCATGTTCTGCATAAAGCCGAGGAACTTCTTCATCACAATGAACACGACAATCGCGACAATGAGGAAGTCCACAATGCCGCCAATGAAGCTGCCGTACGGGATGGCCACGCCGGCTTCGGTCGTGTAGGCGAGCGCCTTGAGGCCCTCGCCGGCGTCCTTGGCGCCGCCCATGGCGATGAGGGCGGTAACACACGGCATCACGATGTCGTTCACGAAGGAGGTTACGATTTTACCGAATGCACCACCGATGATCACACCGATGGCCATGTCGACGATGTTGCCCTTGAATGCAAAGGCCTTGAATTCTTCCAAAAGGGAAGATGCTTTACCTTTAATGCCCATAGAGGCTCCTTATGTTGATGTTTTAAGTAAAAAATAGCATAGAACGACAAGTTGGCAAGAGGGATTTCTAAATTGTGTGCGCTATGTCATGGTTACTGTTGGCGTTCGGTTCGGCTTTGTTTTTAGGCTTTTACGATTTAGCCAAAAAAAAGTCTGTCCAGAATAACGCCGTCCGCCCCGTTTTGCTGCTCTGCAGCGCGTTTTACTCCCTTTTGATGCTCCCGATACTCCTCACGGGGCGCTGCGAACCGCTCACGCTCCACGACCACCTTTACCTGATGGGCAAGGCGGTGATTGTCGGCGGCAGCTGGCTCTTTACCTACAACGCCATTGCGCACATGCCGCTCAGCATCTCGACGACCATCCGGGCGCTCTCGCCGCTCTTCACCATCATGATTGCGGTGGGTTTTATGGGCGAGAGGCCGTTCGCCATGCAGTGGTTGGGCATTGCCGTTTGCATTGTTTCGTACGTGTGGCTCAGCATGGCGGGTCGCAAGGAGATGGGCCACTTCTTTAGCAACGGCTGGGTCATCTCGATGGTCATCGGGACCATCCTTGCGAGTTGCAGCAGCATTTACGACAAGTTTATTTTGCAACGCATGAACTTCGAGCCTTTGACGGTCCAAGTCTGGTTCGGCATCTACATGATGGCGGTCCAACTCATAACGACCGCGGTCACGTGGCTACCTACACGTAAAAAGACAACGCCGTTCCAGTTTCGGTGGTCCTTTTTGGCGGTGGCGGCGCTTTTGATTATTGCCGACCGCTGCTATTTTTTGGCCGTGAGCCACCAGGATGCCTTGATTTCGGTAATAACGGTGCTCCGCCGTTCTAGCGTGTTTGTGAGCTTTGTTGCGGGAATACTAATTTTCAAGGAGCGGAAGAGCAAACTCAAGTTCCTCGCTCTGTTGGGCATTGTCATTGGACTTTGCTTGATATCGCTGGGGAAGGGTTAACCCTCTTTTGCGGGACTGTGTAATGAAGCGGGTGGGAATCACTGGCACGATAGGTTCTGGGAAGTCCTTTGTCGGGGCGCTGCTGCGGGAGCGCGGTTTTATGGTGATGGACGCCGACCGCGAAGTGCACGAACTCTACCGCGACAACCAGGAACTCCGTTCGGAGCTGGCCGCCGCCTTTGGCGAAGCCTGCCTTGCACTCAATGGCGTGAGCCGCAAGTTCGTGGCCGACCTCGTTTTTAACGATGCCGTTGCCCTCAAAAAGCTCGAGGGAATCGTCTACCCGTACTTGACTCGTTCGGTAGGTAGTTTTTTGAACGGGGGCGTCCCCGAAAACGCGCCCCAAGCCCAACAAGTGCGTTTTGTCGAAGCGGCGCTCCTTTCGCGGACGCCCGGGATTCTCCAAATGCTGGACGAGGTCTGGATTGTGGACGCTCCCGAAAGCACCCGTTTGCGTCGCCTGGTTGCTCGGGGTCTGGAACCAGCCGACGCCCGCCGCCGCATCGAGAACCAGCGAGAAACCTGCAAGGCTGACTTCTTTACAGGCAAAGTTGTCTGCACCTTGACGAATGAGGGCGACGTGGCTTCCCTCCAAAATCAGCTCGACGCGCTCCTCTAAACGAGCCTCTAAGTTTTTTTTGCAAAAAAAAGGCGACGCCTATTCAGGGCGCCACCCGGTGTGGTATTTAGGAATCTCTTTACTTGAGGGACTTGCCGCGCAGGTTAAAGTAGCGCACGGTGCCATCGGTGTTGGTCATCTCGACTTGGATGCCGCCGTTGCGGACCACCAGGCGGTTGCCGGATTTTGCACGCTTGTAGTTGACCTTGTTGGCACGGATGGCGTCGAGGTCGGTGTAAGTCTTGCTCACCTTGGACTTGACGTCGTAAGCCTTGCCGGTGGTCATGATGGCCTGGATGCTGCCGACCAGGTAGGCGAAGGGGGCGTTCCAGTTGATGGCGACTTCGTTGCTGGCAAAGCTGCAGCTGTTGTCGTAGAACGACTTGGCCGGGGCTCCCGCGACGCGGTAATCATGGTTCTTGCAGGCGCCAATGTCGTTTGCCGAGGCGTTGGGGCCGCCCGAGAGCATGCCCGGTACCGGGGCTTCAATGCCGTCGGCTTGGCTTGGGCGGTGGTGCGGGTTCATAACCTGGTTCACCCCGAATCCGGTCAAGTAAGACTTGTCGAGCGGGTTTCTGCCCAGCAGGTAGTCGGCAAGGCCGATGGCCGCATCCAGGTACTTTTGCTCCTTGGTGAGAATATAGGCGTGGATCAGGACCATGCCCTTGTTGGCGGCGACGCTGTTGGAACCCCAGAAAAAGTCGTTGTCGGTCATGGCGACGCCGTAGCCGTTGCCTTCGAGGGAGGCAATGTAGCTGTCGGCAAGCGTAAAGATCATGGCCTCGGCGGTGTCCACGTCGGCTTCGTCAAAAATGTCGGGGTTGGTCGCGATGGTGAAGGCCTCGAGCATCAGGTCGTTGCTCCAGGTTTGCAGGCTGGCCTTTTTGCGGTTGATTTTAAGAGTGTGGATGGAGTCGGCAAAGACCTTGTCGCCGGTAATGCGGAAGAGTTCGGCGTTGGTCCAGAGTTTGCCTGTCCATGCGACGGCGTCGGTGTACGAGCCCGTGCCCACGTCCTTGGGCTGGGTGTAAATGGCGGTCGGGTGGGTGTAGGCCCACCAGCGTGCCTTTACGGCCGCCTTGGCGCAGGTGTCGGCGAACACGGAGTCAAAGGGGGCGTAAATGTCGGAGGCGAGAGCCATCACGGCGGCAAAGTTCCAGGTGGCCTCGACGCCCTTGCCAATGGCAAAACGCTGGGCGGTGGCCTTGGCGGGCATCACCATGCCGGCGAACTGCTTGGTGGTGAGCTTGTGGAAAACGCCGCCATCGGTGTCTTGCATCGTAATCATCCAATCCAGGTTCCAGCGGATTTCGTCAAGAATGTCGGGCACGTCGTTCTTGCTTTCGGGGATGTTCAGGTTGAGGTTCTTGAAGTATTCCTTGTTCTGCTGGTAGAGCTGCAAAAGGGTGTAGGTGCTGATGCCCGAGTTCACAATGTACTTGCCGTAGTCGCCGGCGTCGTACCAGCCCTTGGAGCCGTTGAACGTGGCGCTGGCGTCTTCGATGCCGGTGGAGGAGTGGTATTTTACGGCGGTGTCGGGGTGGCCCATTTCGCGGGCGTATTCGCCGGCGTATTCCTCCTCGAGGGCCGTGGAGGAACGCTGGAAGTAGAAGAACTTGAGGGAGCCCTTGGTGACGCCTTCAAAGGCGGAGTCGCTCACCACGATGGGGTGGCCCACGGCGGAGTCGCCAACGTAGGCTTGGTAGGTTCCGGGGGTCTTGAGTTCAGAGAAGTCGACCAGGGAGGCGTTTTCGCCGGCGGGGGACCACTTTTGGGCCTCGGGGGCGGTGACCGTCAAAACGGTTTCGCCCTGGGCGTCCTTGAAAACGATGTCTTTACCGGCTGCATCCAAAACGGCCATCTGCTTGATGCCGTTGGTGAGGAATCCGACCTGGTTTTGGTAAGCGGTGGCGGCGAACAGGGCTGTTGCGGCACTCGCGGTAATAAGGAGAATGTTTTTCAAAGACATTGGAACCTTCCTTTTGATACCCTAAAACTAAATCCCGGAGCGCCAGTTTAGTATACGGGGACCCTTAAAAAGTGTTTTCAGCAGAAACCAGCGTGTTTACTGCCGTGTCCAGAGGTTTACGGATTTTATCAAAAGCCCGATTTTAGGGCTAAATGCCCTTTCTTTTGGACTTGAGCCACTTGGGAGAGGCAATGAACATGAGCCGACGTAAGAACATGAGCGAGGTGCAGTGGTAAAACAGGTGCTTTAACACCCGTTTTTTTGCTGCCTTCGCACGTTTGCCGAGTCCGAGTTCTGCATCCCATTCCTGAAATTCTTCGGGATCAATGAAGTTGAAAATCTTGCGGAACAGCCAGAATTGCACCATGTCCAGGGCTTTTTTGCTTTTGGGACGGAGCTGCGTTTTTAAAAGGTCGTCGTGCAGGTCCATGATGCGCGTGAGGCTTGCAACACGGTACTTGCGGTTGGCTGGCGAACTGGTGATGCTCCCGCTGTTCCGCCTGAGGTAGTTGTAATGGAACAAGGGGACGCATGTTACTTTGTTTGCCATGGCGAGCATGCGCGGGGCGAATTCCATGTCTTCGTGGATGATTCTCTCGACGAGCCTCAGGTGGTTCTGTTCCAAAAAGTCACGGCGGATGAGGTAAATTTGGAGCGGCGAAAAAGAAACTTCTTTGCACATGATCTCGTACAAGTCCGTCTCCACGATTTGGGTGTCCGAGAGAAGGTGCCGCTCCAGGGTAGGTTCCCCGGTTTGTTCAGAGTACTCGCGGGTGCGGAACAAGAATACATCGTCGTTGCGCTCCTTGAGCAGGGGGAGCACCTTTTGCAAAAAGCCGTCTTCGATCCAATCGTCACTGTCGACAAACCAAATGTACTTGCCCTGCGCCAAGCCGAGCCCGGCGTTGCGGGCGGCGCTCAGCCCGCGGTTCTCTTGCTCAATGACCTTGAGTGTGGCGGACTTGGCTGCGAACTCGTTCACGATTTGCATGGAGTTGTCGGGCGTCCCGTCGTTCACGACAATGACCTCGACTAGGGTTTGGTCAAAGGGCTGCCCGTAAATGCTCTCCAGCGTATGTCGCACATACTTCTCGGAATTGTAGACGGGTATGATGATGGAGAGCAGCATTTGAAATCCGGGGAATTTTTTCAATAATATAGATTATTCTGTTTTTGCTTTTTTATATTTCGAGCCATGCAGCCCTATATACACCAATTCGCCGACTTTTTGCGTTTGCACATGGATTCCATTGCGGTGGGGTTGGTGGCAACGCTCCTCATTATTTACGGCGGCAAAATCAACGGGTACTTTAAAAAGATTACCAAGAGCATCCCGTTTGTGGGGCGGTTCGCTCTGTTTGTGTTGCTGTGCAGCGCCGGTTACGCTTTTGCGTCGTCGCAGCTGGTGCGATTCCTCAAGATGTTCCTGCGGAGCCAGGCCGACCTGCCGCTCATCGGGATGATCGCCGGAGCGTTCCTGGCGCTTGCCTTTTTGGCCCGCAGCGGCAAGGACGTTTGAGCCCGAGTTGCCAAAAAAGGTTTTTTCCCTATCTTTGAATTTGCAAATGATTCCGGGATTTTTTACGGTCTGGGAAATTTTCGTGACCATTTGAGAAAATAACGTTTTTACTAAAAAATAATTTATATTCAGTTGCGAATATGAGAAAGTTAAGCCCTATTTTTGTTCTGATGCTCGTTTCCCTTTTTACGGGCTGTGCGGTTAAATCTACCAACCGGATAGAAGCCTTTGATGCGAAGGTTTTGGCTGCGCCCGATGTGCACGGGGCGAACCGCTATATGCAAGACGGCGAGTCCGAATGGCGGGCCAATGTGAATGTTCAAGTGGGGAAGGACGAGTCTTATGCACTTGACGGTTACAGTACCGTGGAGGAGGGCTGCTATTTTGCAGGTTGCGGGAGTAAAAAGGTGGGGAAGGACGGCCCCATGGAGGCGAACCTTCGCATAAGCCCTTTTGACATTGACGGTTCCATCGAGAGACTGGCAAAAAGTGGGCACCTGCTGACCAATTTTGGACTAGGCTATAGCAGGGGCCTGATTTTACGAATGGGAGTTGGCGGCAACTATGAACATTTTGAATTTGGCGGCAATTTAGGTGCATGGATTCTGGCGTCAGAAATCACTTATTCAGGGACGAAGTACTCCTGTGAAAAAAAAGGTCTTATTGATGACGAAGAGTATTTTATGCGTACAAGCTATTTTGAATCGGACGAAACTCTAATAAACCCGACTGTTGATTTTGGAGCCTATACGAGCGCGTTCTTTGGCCCGGCCTTCTTGACGTACTCCTTCAATGCGTATGTGTACCGGCTTATGGTCGAGGAGATGGATGGGTTGAAAAAAGAAAAGAATGCCGAGAAACCAAGCCTTGTCGCTACGCAATATTTGACGCTTGGTGTGCACCTGTTCAATCGCATGGAGCTGCACGGCGGCGTGGCGCACATCTTTGGGGACTTTGACGGCTACCACATCGCCGGTACTGCCGGCATTTCGTTCTATATGTAGTTTGTCAATAGTAGGTACTTTGTTGTTAATTAAGCCCCGGCTCGCAATTGAGTCGGGGCAATTTCTTTTCGCGTTACCGAAAATTACTTCCTACTTGCGGTAGCTTTCCATCGCTTCCACATCCACGTTCTTCACGAAGTTGTAGTGCTTGGCGACTTCGGCTTCGGCGAGGTTCAGGTACACCTTCATGCTCTTTTCGAACAGTTCAGGTGCCTTGGTGGCGTCGCGGAGGAGCAACTGGCTCATCACGCAGTTGGCGGCGAGTTCGTACAAGTGACGGCTGCAAAGGTCGGTGAACTCGTTGTTGTTCGCGGCCTTCACAGTTTCGATGGCTTCGTTGAACTTCGCGTCCATGGCCTTCGCGCGGGCCTTGAGGCTCTCGTATTCGGCGGCCACTTCGCCCGCTTCCAGTTCCTCGAGCATCTGGCTGTAGGTGCCGGTGGTGATGTGCGGGAGGGCGGCAACGGTCTGCAGCTGCGTCGTGCCTTCGTAAATCGAAGTAATACGGGCGTCGCGGTAGAGGCGCTGGCAGGCGTATTCGAGCATGTAGCCGGAACCGCCGTGCACCTGGATGCTGTCGTAGGCGTTCAGGTTGGCGTATTCGGAGTTCATGCCCTTGGCCAAAGGCGTGCAAGCGGAGGCGAGCTTCTGGTACAGCTTGAGTTCAGCCTTCTCCTCGTCGGTGAGCTTACGGGTGCGCTCGATGTCCTCGAGGCCCTTGTAGATATCCACGTAGCGGGCTGTCTGGTACAACAGTGCGCGGCCTGCGTCGAGGCGTGCCTTGATGTTGGAAATCATTTCATAGACGGCGGGGAAGTTCACGATGGCCTGGCCGAACTGCTTGCGGTCCTTGGCGTATGCCAATGCTTCGTTGTAAGCCATCTGGCTGATGCCCACGGACTGTGCGGCAATGCCGAGGCGTGCACCGTTCATGAGGGCCATCACGTACTTGATGAGGCCGAACTTGCGGCGGCCACAGAGTTCAGCCTTCGCGTTCTTGTAGACAAGTTCGCAGGTCGGGCTTCCGTGGATGCCGAGCTTGTTCTCGATGCGGCGCACGTTCACGCCACCGTCTTTTTGCGACCGCTCGGCTCCATCGCTAGAAGAACCTATGGTTTCGCCTCGCTCTCGCACACACGACTCGTTAATACGAGTCGCTTTGTGCTCACGGTTGTCGTAAATGAACATCGAAAGGCCGCGGCCGTCGTGGGTGCCTTCTTCGGAGCGGGCGAGCACCAGGTGGATGTCGCTGTCGCCGTTCGTGATGAAGCGCTTCACGCCGTTCAGGTACCAGCACTTGTCGGCCTCACTGTAGGTGGCCTTGAGCATCACGCGCTGCAGGTCGGAACCGGCATCGGGTTCGGTCAAGTCCATGGACATCGTTTCGCCGGCGCACACGCGCGGAATGAAACGGGAGCGCTGGTCTTCGTCGCCAAATTCATAGAGCGTCTCGATGCAGTCCTGGAGGGACCAGATGTTCTCGAAACCGGCGTCTGCAGAGGCGATCATTTCGTTGATGGCCGTGTAGGCGGTAATCGGGAAGTTGAGACCGCCGAAGCGGCGCGGCATGGTCACGCCATTGAGGCCAGCCTTGCGGGTGGCTTCCAGGTTCTCGTAGGTCTTGCTCGCGTAACGCACGCGGCCGTCTTCGCAGTGGGGGCCTTCGGCGTCCACGTCTTCCGAGTTCGGGAACACGGTGTTTGCGGTGATGTCGCCCGCGACTTCGAGCACGCGGTTGTAGCTGTCTATCGCGTCGGCGTAGTCTTCCGGCGCATAGTCAAAGCTGTCCTTGTCGGCGTAGCCGTTTTCCTTGAGCTCCACGATGCGCTGCATCAAAGGAGAGCTTTCAAGGTTGAACTTAATCTCTGGATGGTCTGTGTAAAAATTCGCCATAACGCCTACTTGTTGTTTGCCTTGTAATACTTGATCATCTTCGGGATGACCTCTTCGACGGTGCCGTTGATCACGTAGTCAGCGATAGCGTTGATCGGGGCGTCGGGGTCGGAGTTCACGGAGATGATGATTCCTGAATCCTGCATGCCGGCGAGGTGCTGGATCTGGCCGGAGATACCGCAGGCGATATACACCTTCGGGCGAACCGTCACGCCGGTCTGGCCAATCTGGCGGTCATGATCGGCAAAGCCCGCGTCGATAGCGGCACGGCTTGCGCCCACTTCGGCGTGGAGTTCCTTCGCCAGTTCGAACAGCATGTCGAAGTTTTCCTTGGAGCCCATGCCGTAACCACCGGCGACCACGATGGGTGCGCCCTTGAGGTTGTGCTTGGCCTTTTCCACATGGCGTTCGAGCACCTTGACCACGTATTCCGTTTCCGGCACGTACTTGGCCACGTCGTGCTTGATGACTTCGCCCTTGTAGTTCGGGTCCACGATTTCCTTCTTCATCACGCCTTCGCGCACCGTCGCCATCTGCGGGCGGTGTTCCGGGTTCACGATGGTAGCGACGATGTTGCCGCCGAACGCCGGGCGAATCTGGCAGAGCTGGTTTTCGTAGAACTTCTTCACGCCACCGATGCTCATTTCGAAGCTGTCGATTTCGAGTTCGGTACAGTCGGCGGTAAGGCCGCTGTGCATGGCGCTGGAGATGCGCGGGCCGAGGTCACGGCCAATCACCGTTGCACCGAGCAGGCAAATCTGCGGCTGCTCTTCCTTGAAGAGGTTCACCACGAGGGACGCGTGCGGGTTGGTGGTGTAGGGGAAGAGCCCTTCGGCATCGAACACATGGACCTTGTCCACACCGTAGGGGAACACCTGCTTTTCAATTCCGTCGAGGCCCTTGCCGGCGCAGATGCATTCGAGCTGAACGCCGAGCGTGTTGGCGAGCTTGCGGCCCTTGGACAAAAGTTCGAGGGAAACATCGACAACGGTCGTGCCCTCAATTTCGCAATATACAAATACGTTATTCATAGGCTAGCCAATAATCTTCCCGTCTAAAAGTTCCTTGATAAGTCCTTCGACGTCGGCGTCGCTTGCGGTGAGCGTGCGGCTTTCCTTCGCCTTGAACACGATGTTCTTGACAGCCTTCACGTTCGTCGGCGAACCGGCCTTGCCGATTTGGGCAGGGTCTGCGTCGATGTCGGCGGCACCCCACTGCGGAATGTTCAGGTAGGGCTTCTTCGCGATGAGGGCTTCGTACTTTTCGGCGTCTTCCGGCTTGCGTTCGGCAACCACGGTTGCGTTCTTGAACTTCATGAGGCGCTTTGCGTTGCGCGGACGGCACGGGGCCGCACTTCCGTTCACGGTCACGACCAGCGGGAGCGGTGCTTCCACCGTTTCCACGCCACCGTCGATGTGGCGGCGGATCACGACCTTCTTGGCCTTTTCGTCGAGGGAGAGAATTTCTTCGGCGTAGGTCACCTGGGTGAGGCCGAGCTTTTCTGCAATCTGCGGACCGACCTGTGCGGTATCGCCGTCGATAGCCTGGCGGCCACCGAGAATGATGTCGTAGTCGCCGATCTTCTTGACGGCCTGGGCGAGCGTGTAGCTCGTAGCGAGAGTGTCAGCACCACCGAGCGGGCGGTCCGTCACCACGAAACCTTCGTCGGCACCGCGGTACAGAGCTTCGCGGACGACTTCGGCAGACTTCGGGAGACCCATCGTCAGCACAGAGATGGTGGAACCCGGGAACTGGTCCTTCAAACGAAGGGCTTGCTCCAGGGCGTTCAGGTCTTCGGGGTTGAAGACCGCGGGCAATGCGGCACGATTGATGGTTCCCTGCTCCGTCATGGCATCGGGGCCCACGTTTCGTGTATCAGGTACTTGCTTAGCAAGCACAACGATTTTAAGACTCATACTCTTTTACGCGTTATTGTTTAACTGTTTCGCAAAATCTTGCCTATGCAAAATTCATAGGGTACAAAGTAGGTATTTTTAGGGGTTTCCCGTAGAGTAGAAACGGTAGAAAACTGAACTTTTTTACGAAAATGCTTACTATTTTGCTATGGAAAGCATATTTCGAGGTTGATCGGAGATGTCCTCGGTTTCAAACTACTTTTTTGAAAAAAAACGTTTTTTACACACATTCTTTGGGTTGCAGGTTGTGTTTTGGGGGCGGGCGGTATATTTTTACTGATGAAAACGTATGGAGTTGGATATGAGATCTAGAATTCGGCTTTTTAGCCTGTTGTTTTTGCTACTCCCAACCATGCTTTTTGCCGACATCGTATATCAAGGCAAACGTGTGGAATCCTGGCCCGCCGAGGCGATGCCCTCGTTCGACAATAGCCGCGGAAATGTGCCCGTAGGCAATGGGCACACCCTTTTCAGGACGGTGGCGACGCAAACGAAAAGCCACTTTGCCGCCCCCAAGGGGAAAATCTACAGCCTCACGCTTCTCGTGGATTTCTCGGACAAGACCGCGCCCGTCACCGTAGACGAGGTCAAAGACTGGCTGAACAAGGAAGGCTTCAACAGGGACGGTTGCAACGGCTCCGTCCGCGACTACTATTTGGACGTTTCCAACGGGCAACTGGATTTGACAAACGAAGTCTATGGCTGGTACCGCGCGCAGCATCCCAAGTCCTGGTACGAAAGCCAGGAAGGCTATTCGGGATCGGATGTGCTCATGAAGGAAGTCTTTGAGTATTTTGACCCGCAAGTGGATTTCTCGCGCTACGACAACGACAAGGACGGAACTACCGAGGCCATTAACATCGTGTATGCCGGCGCCGGGCAAACGTGGGGGCAGGGGCTTTGGCCGCATTCCGGATGGTCTTCCGAGAGGCGTGACGGCGTCAAGCTCACGCATCACCAGATGACGGATATGCCGGGCAAATTCTCCATTTACGTTTTTGTACATGAATCCGGACACATGATTTTTGGCTGGCCGGATCTTTACTGGTACGGCGACTACTGCACCATGGGGAACCGCGCGAACGATTTGAACCCGGTGGCAATAAACGACTTCTACCGTGCGGACCAGGGCTGGATCCCGTTTGTGGACGTGACTAGCGATGACGTGAGCCTCGAAACCACGAAGCCCGGCGAATTCTGCTACCGCTACAAGAACCCCGCAAGGCCCGACAAAGAAGGTTTGGTGTGGTCGTATGTGCGGAACACCGGGCGCAACAAAGTCCTCAAAGGAAGCGGACTCCTGATGCAACATTACGATTTTTCAATTTCTGGCAACTCCGCTTCGGACAAACTCGAGCTGAGAATCGTGCATGCGAATTCCGCCGGCAAGTCGAACGATAACGTCGCCGATCAGTGGCCGAGTCCGGGAAGCGATGCCAACGCCTTCTTCAAAAGCGGGACCTATTCGAGTTTTTCGGATGACGCGTACCCCGCTATCCGCTGGTACAACGGCGACAAAACCGGATTGAAACTCACGGATGTCGGGACTCCCGGCGAAACAGTGACCTTCTGCATTGGGGAGAACTGCTCCGCACTGCCCGTGTCATCAAGTTCTGTTGTGCCTCCGTCGAGCTCTAGCAGTGTCGAAGTCCAGGTGCAAAAGGTGGCTCTTGCCGTGTCGCTCCCGATTAGCGACAACTATGCTCCCGTGACACTCGACTTGAAAGCTTCTGATGTCGCCAAGGCGCTGGGCGTCCAGCAAAGCGAGATTGCAGACAAAGTTCAGTTCTACGGAGTGGAACCCGATGGCGCCCTCAACAGCGAAACCACCGGTGAGGGCTCTGGGCATTGGTTTGACAAGGACGGCGGAATCGTCGCCTGGGACCCGAACGGCGCCAGCGTAGTATTCTCCAATGTGGATCTCACGACCATGACCACGAAAATCGGCCACATGCCGAACAAGGTCAAGGACGGCGATACCTTCGTCATTCGGCAGGCTGTTGTTTATGGCAACAAACAGGTTACCTTCGAAATCACGGTGACAATCGGCGACGGCAAAACCACCTTGATTACGAATCTCCAGAAAGCGAAAATGGGCAGCCCCGGTAGCCGCATCTTCAATGTGCTGGGCCAGCCCGTAGGCAAGCGCTCGGAATCTGGCGTATTGCCCAATCTGCCCAAAGGCATTTATCTGGAAGTCGTGAAGTAAGTTTTTATGACCGTTTAAAAAAACGCAGGCTCATTTGAGTCTGCGTTTTAAAATTTAAGGTCGGTGAGCCTGCCGAACCGACCGAATCGGCGCTCACTTCGGCAAGCTCAGTGAACTTTACCGCACAACCTTGCGGTCTTCTTCCGTCATCTTGAGGAAGTCGGCAACCTTCATGGAACCCTTGGGGACTCCTACGGAGTCCTTCCCGCTCGCCTCGGTCATGCCGGTGTGCAAGCACCCCGTCGCGACGCTCGGCTTGGGCGGTAATCGCCTTCCTTACGCTTACGCACAAAAAAACGTAGGCTCAAAGGAACCTACGTTAATAAATAGTATCGGTTATTGACTAGCGGACGACTTTTCTGTCATCAGCGGTCATTTCGAGGAACTGGGCGACAGTCATCTGACCCTTGTCGCCTTCCTTTCTCTTGTTGACAGCGATGAGACCTTCAGCCTGTTCCTTTTCGCCTACAATAATCTTGTACGGAATCTTCTGCAATTCGCACTGGCGGATCTTGTAGCCAAGTTTCTCATTCGACTCATCCACTTCCACGCGGACGCCGGCGTTCACGAGTTCCTTCTCGACCTGCTTCGCGTAGTCGACGAACTTCTCGGAAATCGGGAGCACGCGGGCCTGCACCGGAGCGAGCCACAGCGGGAAATCGCCCATGAATTCTTCAATCAAAATGCCGAGGAAGCGTTCGATGGAACCAACTGCTGCGCGGTGCAACATCACCGGAATGTGCTTCTGGTTGTCCTTGCCGACATACTCGGCACCCAGACGCTGCGGGAGGTTGAAGTCCACCTGGATGGTACCGCACTGCCAGTCACGACCGAGGCTATCCTTCAGCGTGAATTCGAGCTTCGGGCCATAGAAGGCACCTTCACCCGGGTTCAAAATGTAGTCGAGGCCAGCGAGCTTGGTGGCTTCGGCGAGGGCGGCTTCAGCCTTGTCCCAGATTTCGTCAGAACCCACGCGCTTTTCCGGGCGGGTGGAGAACTTCACCACGATATCGTCGAAACCGAAGTCGTGGTAGATTTGACGCCTTTGGCGTCCGCGGCTGCGCCTCGGTCATGCCAAAATGCAAGCATTTTGTCGCGACACTCGGCTTGCACACTTTTCCTTCACGAGGGCGCAGAAGTCAGCCACTTCGCATATTGGTCTTTTGGGCGTTCCCACACATATATGTGCGGTCGGGCTATATTTTAGGGGCGCCGTATTCGCTTCGCTCGACGCCCGCCTCCTAAAACGGCGCCTCAGCGCCGCCCCAAGGGGTCACTATCCCTAACGCGAAAAATTTTATCTTTTTTGCAAAATGTCATTTTGTGACAAAACGATTTGTTATATTACAAATCAGGCACTTTTTAACCGCATCTAGAGGACGAATCAATTTTTTTTGACTTTACCCACACACTTCCATTCACAAAAGAATTATATTATATGCTTAAAATAGATAGTACACCAATCGGCCTTCATGAAACAGGAGATATCGCTTTGAATTGTATAGAAATCTGTGCAGGAGCGGGAGGACAAGCTCTCGGTTTGTCGATGGCAGGTTTTGAACATGTCGCCCTTGTGGAATATGAAAGCGATTATTGTTCCATTTTAAAAAATAATCGAAAAGACTGGAATGTCATCTGTTCAGATGTGAAGGATTTTTCAGGCATCCCTTTTCATAACCAAATAGACCTTCTCGCAGGTGGCGTTCCATGCCCCCCATTTTCCGTAGCCGGAAAACAACTCGGAAAAAACGACGAAAGAGATTTGTTCCCTGAAGCACTGCGTTTGATCAGGGAAATAAATCCCAAAGCAGTCATGCTTGAAAACGTTCGAGGTTTTTTGGATCCCAAATTCGATGATTATCGAAAAACGATTTTAAGGAAAATCCGGGCTCTTGGGTACGATGTACAAATAAAACTCCTGAACGCTTCTGATTACGGAGTCCCACAATTGCGCCCGCGCATTATTATTGTTGGCATACGCAACGACATAGAAGCAGAATTTCATTATCCAACTCCATGTCCAAACAAAACTTCTAGTGTAGGCCAAACACTTGCTGACTTAATGAAGGCAAATGGATGGAAATATGCCGACAAATGGATTTCGCATGCCAATACAATTGCTCCAACCATCGTCGGTGGTTCAAAAAAGCATGGCGGTCCAGATTTGGGGCCCGCTCGCGCTCGCAGAGCATGGGCTGAGTTAGGCGTTGACGGCATTAGTGTAGCGAACGAAGCTCCGTTGCCTGATTTCAAAGGAATGCCTCGACTCACCCCTCGAATGATCGCCCGCATACAAGGTTTTCCCGACAACTGGGACTTCGGTCCAAGGAAAACGGCGGCTTGTCGAATGATTGGAAATGCGTTCCCACCCCCGGTAGCGATGGCGGTAGGCCTACAAATCAAGGAGACTTTGGAAAATGGAAGCGTTGCTTGCTATCGAGCGAAAAAAGTATCATAAGGCCCTTTTAGAGAAAGGCGTTTTAACCATTGACAAAGACGGCGTCCCGAGCAATGCCGACAAATCCTCCAAGTTATCCATCACCATTGCAAATGGAATAGCGCAGGCATTAATGGCGGAAACGGCTGAAAAAGCAGTCGGCCAAACAGCGGGTGCTAAGTTTGAACTCGTAAACATGGAATTCTTGGAAGCCACTTTCCCGAAGTTGCAGAATTTACGACCAGGGAATTGGCATATTATAAAGCTTGGAAATCGCAATTCTATAAAGACAAGCAGTTTTGTCCAATACGAGCATTTGGAATATCTCAGCGAATTGACCGAGAAAGACGCCAAACTAGCAGCAAGCATGGGTAATGACTACATGGTTGCGCCGGATGTGGTAATTTATCAAGATGCCATTGACGATTCTGAAATCAACAAAAACCTGCTGATTGTTGACAATACTACTGCAAAAATGGCCTATATCAGAAAGGAAACCGGAGGATTGCCGATTCTTCATGCTTCTATTTCTGCAAAATGGACAATGAGAAGCGATCGTGCGCAAAATAGCAGAACTGAAGCGCTAGGTTTAATTAGAAACAGAAAAGGACATCTTCCACATATTGTGGTCGTCACCGGCGAGCCGATGCCAGGGCGTTTAGCTTCCCTTGCATTAGGCACAGGCGATATTGATTGCATGTATCACTTCGCTCTCTACGAGTTAATCGAAGCCGTTGAGAAAAGTGGGGCTGAAGATTCCAAAGAACTTTTGGATGTACTTATTAAAGGAAAGCGACTGAAGGATATCAGTGATTTGCCTTTAGATTTGGTTGTGTAAATTCTAAAATGAAAAGTTGCGCCGGATTTGACATAGAACGCTGAATCTTTGACAGGGACTCTCCGTCCACATAATACAATATAATTACATTAAAAGAATGATAAAACTCTTTTTCTCATTCAGTTTGGCTATGTAGATTAATTCTTTTAGAGCAGTTGCTAAAAACAACCCGTTTCAATGCGTCTACAAGCCCAGCATAATCAAGGGTTCGCAAAGGTTCTTTTCCACCAGCATAGCTGCAGTGATTGACTTTCTTGTCCCAAGACACCGACACAAATTTTGAAGGGATTTCGCATTTTAACAAACAAGACGGACTTTGGAATGGTTTGCCATTTGCAACAAAAGCCATTTGCTTTGCCGTAGGAGTATCACCGAATCGTTTCGGAATTAGAATAATTTGATTTGATTGCAGAGTTTCTAAAAGTTTTGCATAAACCTCTTGACATTCCGCAATACAATACGAAGAAACCAAAAGATTTACACCGGGCTTAATTTTTGTTTTACTCAATTCAACGACTTGTTCAATCACTCTAATCACTTCTTTCTGATTATCTGGATTATGTATCGTCAAATGAATTTTATCGGGGCTATGCTTCAACAATTTTTCAAAGACATCCCTTTTCAAAAGCGGAAGCCCATTTGACGTCACACTTAAATAGGTTATTGGATAAAGAGCATCCATTATTTTAAAAATGCCTTCATACTCAAAAGGTTCCCCACCACCTAAAGAAACTGCCTTGATTCCATTTTTTACACAATCGGAGGCAAAATCAATTACCTCCGCAGGTTTCCACATTATTGCACCTTCAGGATTGCTGTGGTTATAGCAGAACGAGCAACGCTTGGAACAATAGTTTGACAAGTCTATGGAGAGAAGTTCTTTCATTGCATTTTCAACCACTTTTCAATGTCTTCTTTATCTAGAATCAACAGAAGTTGTTTTCCTCTATATGGTTTATTTGCCAAACATTCAATTTCCTTTTTTCGATTATCTAATTCACTTAACAAATAATATGGATACTCTATTCCAAGAATGGAAATTTTATTATTAGAAACTTCTAATTCATTCAAAACATTTTCAAAAATACTATCTTCAATAATAACGATATGCGGATTTATAATATCAAAGACCTGATCCCAATATTCAACAAAACCAGAGAAATATTTCCACCAATCTTTTTTGAGCATTTTAATCTTGGATATGAACATTTCGTCCCTTTTCCCAGAAAAACTTCTAATTCGTTCTTTTTCTTCAAAATAAGATCTTTCTTCATACGGGAATATAGCACCGCTTTTCATACAAAGAACAGGGTCTTCTTGAAGTAAAGAATTGTCATCGTAACAGCTTCCAATAAAAAGAATTGTGGGTCTTTCCGTATAACATTTCGTAAACAACGCAACTGGCAAATAAGATGTGTTAATATACTTGAAATTTCGAATTTGTCCCTTTTTTAGTTGAAAATCCAGGTCTCCAACTGGTGTAAATCTAGGCTATTAGCGCTTCATTGTCAAGTAGTTTCATGCTCTTTT
>NZ_FQYM01000005.1 GCF_900141705.1 Fibrobacter sp. UWP2 | reverse complement strand
TGAAACGGGAACTGGAAAAGAGCAGAAAGAAAGGAAATGTAGCCTAAATCTGATGTTGGAACAAACTATTTTTGCGAAAAACCCTTGACACTACCAAACAGCGCACGTAGCTGGAACAGGCAGATTAACTGTAACAACGGGTTCCGAACATGGTGTTTCTATATAATACCATTGTTCATTTGCAGCGCCAATCGTTACAACGTTACTGCCGCATGTAATCGTTCCACCAACCATACTTCTACCTCCTAGAGGCTGGCATTTGAAATTTGCATAACTAACCGCAATCGTTATAGATGCTTCACCAGCAGGGACTTCTATTCCTGTATTAGCTGCTTCAATTAGGTAATCCGGCTTCGTTGCGTCAATCGCCTTCGCATCGTCACATTGAATAGTTTCGACACTATTGTCGTCATTCGCAACCGTGAAAGAAACACCGGTAACCACGTCACCCTTAGCGGTGACCGGGGCCGTCGCAACCAGGCCCGTGGCGTCAGCAGTCGCGCCCTTCCACGAATAAGAGAGGGTAAGTCCGTCAGCGGTCGTGCATCCCGAAGCAGTCCACGTAGCAGACTGACCCTGAGATACATCAGGCTGTATGTTCGTAGGCATGCACTTGCAACCAGTAATCTGGGCGCCGTTCACATGGAGCGGGGAGCATTGCACAACACCCGAACCGTTTTTCGTCGTAATCGTCACCGAGGCTTTCTTATCACCGGAGGTAGTGTAAGTTACCGCCTCAGACGTTGTGCTTCCTGTAACAGTATAAGACGGGATAGAGCCCCCTTCAAACGTCCACTCTAGTTTCGCCGACATCATGTCCATCGGATTGGTAATGGCAGCACCCTTCGAGAAAGTCCACGTGGTAGAGGAGTCCAATTCAATAGTCGAAACCTTCGGGGCGCAAGTGCCATAGTTAGTATCACCCGTACTCGGCTGGACAGACGAAGAAGAAACCTCAACTATCTGAGATACAGGGGTCTGAGCCTGGCTGCTCGAACTCAACTGGCCAATCGGACCAGTAGAGGAGGTCTGCCTAAGAATGCTGGAGGAAGAGTGAGGAACCTGGCTCGCACTCGTGCCCGGAGTCTGGCTCGCACTTGAAGCAGGCGTTTCGCTGGACGTTTCTATAATGTCTGGGGGATTCGCCATTTCCTCTTGGCATCCCTCGTAACCAGGAGCACCCGCCTCACAGTTGGCCAAGGCATTTTTAATATCGCCTTCACCAAGTCCAAGTCCGATGACAACCTCTTCGGCAAGTCCTTCCAACGAAGCATCAGCATTAATGATTTCTCCATCACCGCAGGCCCAAAAAGCACCTGCGATGCATGCTGCGGAAAGTCCAAAAACAAGTTTTTTCTTCATATAAAAACCTCTTCGTGGAAAAATAAATAAATCTTTGGCAAAAGGGTAATCTTTGACGATTTTTAGTGAAGCAAAACACAAAAAAAGCCCCCTTTTGGGGGCTTTTTGAGAAAATTTTAATTTCTATTTTATATCCCAGTAGCAACTGGAACCGGTAACCTCTACATAGTAACCAATATCTGAATCAGCGAAAGAGGCTACGTAACCACTAACTCCAGTTCCATTAATCGTCACTGCACAATCCGCGTTAATATAGTCCGGTTTGGTTTCCAGGAAAATACAATGGCTTTGTGATGAGGCCCAACCCGCACCTACTATACTAAACTCAACACTTCCACATCCAACATTAGGGCAGTAAGTTGCACAATTCTCGGCAGTATACAAAGTGCTACTCGACGACTCCGGTTCTACGCTCGAGCTGGATTCCTCGCTCGAGCTGGATTCCTCGCTCGAGCTGGATTCCTGGGAACTGCTGGACGGCGGTTCGCTGGAACTGGACACAACACTACTCGAACTGGGGGTCACGGAGGAACTGCTGGGACACTCCACCTCTCCCATATAATTAATCTTACAGCCTTCACTGGAGGACGGTTGCGGAGTCGAAGAGGAACTGCGCGGCACCGAGGAACTCGTTCCGGAGGTCGGTGAGCTCGAGGGACTGGAAGTCACAGAACTGCTGGATTCCACAGGTCTGGCCACAATCTTAACAGAAACGCATTCACCCATATCTTGGCCATCGACCGTCAAAAGCGGGAAAGTCTTATCTAGGGGGCTATCAAACACCATGCCCACCATAGGAACGCTAGTCGTTTGGAATCCCGTGCCGCGGGCTCCATCCAGGTTTTCCCACTCATACTCCTTGCCATCGCGGGTTCCTTCATTTTTTATATACTGCCATACGACGGTATCTCCCACATAGGCTTGCCTGTCTACAGGCTTGCATGTTCCTCCCAGCGGTAGAATCACCTCTTCGCTGCTGCTGGACTCCTCTTCCTCGCTACTCGAACTTTCGGGTTCAGACGAACTGCTCTCTTCGACGCTGCTCGAACTTTCGGGGGCAGACGAACTGCTCTCCTCAACGCTGCTCGAACTTTCGGGGGCAGACGAACTGCTCTCCTCCACACTGCTCGAACTTTCTTCGTTGACGCTCGACGACAACGAATCCGCTGGGGCAGACGAACTGAGAGAATCCGTCACAGAACTAGACGACTTAATAGACAAGGAGCTCGACGACAACACACTGTCCTTCACCGAGGAACTGGAAACGACTGTATCTTCGTCCACAGGATCCTTTTTAGAAATCGGGTTGTCCCGGAACGCCTGGGTTATCTGGGACTCACACTCCTTATTGCCCTTGCACTGTTCCAAGGCGTCAATCACATCGGCAGCCGTCAAATTGCCATATCGTTCCAGCGCCAAGTGGTCGCTATCTTCGGCGCTCTCCACAACGCCTTCACCGCAGGCCCAAAACAAAAGGACTGCACACAAAGACAAAAGGCTATATAACAGGTTCTTACGCATATAAATACACTCTTTCCAAGAAATATAAATTAAAATTTACAGAATGCAACCGCCTCAGCCCCCAGAGGTGTCATTTTTCACGATTTTTTGCAAAAAAAGTGCTTTTTTATTCTTCCTGACCAGGTTCCGTCATCTTGCGCTGGCCCGTAATGAACTGGCGCACGTACGGATTCTTGGTATTTTTGATCTCATCGACCGTCCCGACCTCGATAATGCGGCCATTGTAGAGCATGGCGATACGGTCTGCCACCTTGAAGGCGCTGACCATGTCGTGCGTCACCACCACCGAGGTCACACCGAGCTTGCTCTGCATGTCGAGAATGAGGTCGTTGATGACATCGCTCGTAATGGGATCCAGACCCGTCGTGGGTTCGTCATACAAAAGGATTTCGGGATTCAATGCGATGGCACGAGCCAGGGCGACACGCTTGCGCATACCGCCCGAGAGTTCACTCGGCATCTTGGTGCGGAACTCGGGCACAAGGTTGATCATCTGGAGTTTTTCGGTCACCACATCCTGAATCTGCTTTTCGCTGAGTTCCGGGTGGTGTTCGCGCAGGGCAAAGGCGATGTTCTCGCCCGTACTCATGGAGTCAAAGAGGGCGCCCATCTGGAAGAGCATGCCCATTTTGCGGCGAATGGTATGCGTATCAAAGAACTTCGGCGTACTGATGGTCACGCCGTCCACAGACACCTCGCCACCATCCGGCTGCAAAAGGCCAATCATGTGCTTCAGAATCACGGACTTGCCGCCACCGGACTTGCCGATAATGACCATCGTCTCGCCGCGACGGATGTCGAGGTTCACGTCTTGCAAAACCGTCTGCGGGCCAAAGGATTTTTTTAGCCCCTTGAGGCGGATGGCGATATCGTTCGGGTCAATCTTTACGTTTGGCATAGTCACCTGCAGCTTAGAAGAACATTATTGCATCGAGGCCAAAATCGGCAATCAAAATCATGAGGCAGCTCGAGACCACCACGTTCATGGTCGCAATTCCCACGCCGTGCGCACCGGGCTTCGCGTTGATGCCGTGATAGTAACCGAGCACAAAAATCAAAGTTCCAAAGACAAACGACTTGATAATCCCAGACCAAAGGTCCATGGATTCAAAAAGGTACTGCATGCCCGTGTAATAGGTGTACGTGGTAATGTCGAGGGCGAGCACACAAACAATCCAGCCCCCAATTAGAGCCAACGCATTCGAAATGGCCGTGAGGCACGGGATCATCGTAATGAAGGCGACAAAACGCGGGAGCGCAAGGTAACGGTACGGTTCCAAGCCTAATACGGTATAGGCGGCCAGTTCCTCTTTTTCTTTCATGGATCCGAGCTCCGCCGCCACGGCGCTGCCGACTCGGCCGGCAAGCACAATCGCCGTAAGCAAAGGACCCAATTCTATGAGCACCATCTTGCAAGCTGCTGTTCCAACAAATTTATCTGAAACTAAGTTGTGGAACTCGAACTCCGCCATGATGGTCGCCACCATCCCCGTAAAGATGGACGTCACGAACAACAGCGGGAGCGAAGAGACGCCAATGGAGATCATCTCCTTCACAATCAAGTTCGGGTTCTTGAACACGTGCGGCATCTGTTTGAACGTGTTCAGCAAAATGCAGACGACTTCCCCGATACTGGAGATGCCCTCGGCAATCACGCGACCAAGCCAAAAAACAGGTTTTAGAATCACTGCCATCAGCCAAAATCTCCAAATCCGGTAGCGCCCATGTCGCCGCCATCGTCGTACTGGTATTCGTCGCCTTCGCCACCGGCACCGCCATCGTTAATCGCGTTGAAGAAGGTCGTGATGTTCGGCTCAAAATAAAGCGGGATGTCCTTGACGGAACCATTACGGTGCTTGGCCACAATAAGCTCAGCCTTGTTGTAGTCTTCGTCCTTGTGGGTTCGCACATAAGGACGTTCCACGAACCACACCATGTCGGCGTCCTGTTCAATGGAGCCCGATTCACGGAGGTCCGAGAGCTGCGGGCGGTCGCGGCCCTTTTCCTCGACCTTACGGCTAAGCTGGGCAAGCGCAATGACCGGGATGTGCAGTTCCTTCGCCAAAATCTTGAGGCCGCGCGAAATGGCGCCAATGGCCACGGCGCGGTTTTCTTCGCCACCCGTCTTCATTAGCTGCAGGTAGTCCACGATGAGCATGTCAAGCTGGTCCTTGCGCTTGAGTTCGCGCGCCTTGCTCATGAGTTCCATAATGCCGAGGTCGGCATTGTCGTCCACATACAGCGGGGACTGGTTGATGGGGGCGACCTTCGCGATAATCTGGTTCATCTCGTCGCGGTTGAGTTTGCCAGAACGGAGCTTGCTTTGGTCCACACGGGCACGAGAGCACAGCAAACGCTGGGCAAGCTGCACGCCGTCCATTTCAAGGCTAAAGAATGCAACCTTGCGGTTGTAGTCAATAGCGGCGTTCGCGGCGATGGTCAGGGCAAACGAGGTCTTGCCCACGCCGGGGCGTGCCGCCAAAATAATGAGGTCCGAATCCTGCAGGCCGTTGGTGAGTTCGTCCAACTCCGTAAGCCCCGTCGGGATACCCGTAATCCCTTCCTTGCGGTTGGTCAAACGGTCCAGGAGCGGCGTCACGAACTTCTCGATCGGCAGCAACGACTTCCTTACCTGCTGGTCGGCAATGGCAAAGATGGTCTTTTCGGCATCCTGCAGCACTTCTTCGGGAGCGATGGAGGCATCCAAGGACTTTTTGATGGTATCGTCAGAAGCCTTGATCAACTGGCGCAGCACGTACTTGCTGCGCAGATGCTGGACGTTCCATTCCACGTTGGCCGAGGAGGCAACGGCGTCCATCAGGTCAAAGATGTATTCGCGACCACCGCACTTTTGGATTTTGCCCTCTTTCTCCAATTCGGCAGAGAGGGTCAAAACATCTATCGGGCTCGCCATGCGGAAAAGCTGGGTCATCGCATGCCAAACCAAACGGTGGCGTTCAAAAAAGAAAAAATCATCCGAGGGAATCGCCGTAGCGAGAGTTTCCATTACGTTCGGATCACGCAAAATTCCGCCGAGCAGGTAGCGTTCCGCTTGCTCGTCGACCGGAATAGGCCGATTCTCGTACATCGGCTGTTCATTATTAAAATCAGGCATAAGCTATGCTTGAAATATAATTTTAAAGTAACTGCAGCGCGGGATGTGGACCTTCCAAGTGACCCACTTGAGCTGCTTATCGCCCGCCATGGCAAACGCATCCACAAGGGAACACGTTTTTACACCGTTAAAATCCATGTCGGTTCCGGCGCAATCGTTAAAGACCTTGCCCTTGCCAAAGACCTGGTGGAACAGCGGTTCACCAAAGGTGACCATCATCTTAGGTTCGATAAACGAGAGTTCCTTCGCAAGCATCTTGCGGAGGACGGTCTCCAAAAGCGGGGGGAAGTTCCGCGCTACCGGGCCCTTGTAAAAATACGCGATTCCAATGTCGCCTTGCTGCACATTCAAGTTCGCAAATAGGCGTACGAGCATTTCTCCGGTGGGCGATTCAAAGAACTTGCCTGCCGGGATATCGGCATGCGGTGCGGGGAACAACAGGAGCAACTGCGGGTGTTCGGGGCCCTCGTATCGCGCAATGCCCGGGACGCCCGCATAAACGGACTCCTTGGCAACATCATCGTAAAATGCATCGAGCGATTCCGCCGATTCGTAAGCGGCAACCGGCTTTTTCACAGGGCGCGGAGCCGGCATGACGCCTTCGAAAACCGGAGACGGCTTTGACGAAGGAGGCGCTACTTTGGCGGGGGCGGCGGGAGCCGAAGGCTTCACGAGCGCCGGGCCCCGGTCGGCGGCAGGGCGCTGTGGAATGGCAGGCATGCCGGGCTGCTTTGCCAACGTCCAAGGCTCGTCCAACAAAATGTCGGCACCGCCCAAGTCGGCCTGCCCCTGGAGGTAATTGCGAAGTTCGCTAAAATCAAATTCTGCCATCGAGTTTTCCCTTCGCAAAATCTACTATTTCTTGCGCCAAGTCCACCTTGCTCCCCAGCTTCATCTCGGGGATATCGGCGCCAGGGCGCACCAGCGCATAGCGAACATCATCAAACCCAAAGCCGCTGCCGCTTGCCACGGGGGCATTGAGCAAAAGGGCGTCGGCGCCGCTCTTTTGGAGTTTTTCGGCAGCGTGCTCCTTAAAGTGGTCCGTCTCCAGGGCAAAGCCCACAATGACCTGCGACGGTTTGGCGCGCCCCTCAAGGCGGGCAGCAGTACAGTCGCGCAAAATGTTCGGATTCGGCACGAGTTCCAGCACAAGCTGGCTTCGGCTGTCCTTGATCTTTTCGTTGGCGGGAGCCTTGGGGCGGTAGTCGGCCACGGCGGCACAATGCACCAGCACATCGGCGTCCTTAGCCTGCGCAAGCACCGCCGCATGCATGTCGCAGGCACTCTTTACGCGGGTCACATGCACCCCGCCCGGGAACTCCGCCTCCATTGGCCCCGCGACAACGCTGACATCGAAACCGCTTGCAAGGAAGGTCGCGGCGATGGCAACTGCAGTCTTTCCGCTGCTGCGGTTGCTTATATAGCGCACCGGGTCAATCGCCTCTTCGGTACGGCCCGCAGTGATGAGCACCTTCTTGCCGTAACCGGGGAGAGTCTTGTCTAAAGTCGGTTCGATGTCCTGCGCGACAGGAAACGCGGGCGGTTCGGGGGCTTTGGGCACGGCAGGGAGATCCTTCGACTCCGCGCAATGCGCTACGCTCAGGATGACACTGTTCGCTTCCAGCCACTTCACAATCTCTGCGGGTTCAAGGAGCCTTCCCTGCCCCACTTCACCACAGGCGAGTTCACCCGCGGGCGATTCGAGCACGGTCGTATTTTCGAAGCCGCGGAGCGCCTCCAGGTTGCGCTTTACGGCGGGGCTGTTGTACATCGCAACGTTCATGGCTGGGGCAATAAAGCGCGGGCAGTTGCAGCTCATAAAGCAGAGGCTCACCGGGTCGTCGGCGATACCGCAGGCAAATTTCCCGATAGCGTTCGCGGTCGCAGGGACAACCAGGTAAAGGTCCGCCCACCGCGGAAAGTCAATGTGCTGGAAAGGCCGCGCCTCCACGGCGCCGCTCTTGAGGTACACCGGGCACTTGGAGAGGGAGGCAAACGTCAGAGGCGCCACAAACTGCGTCGCCGACTCGGTCATGCAAACACGCACTTCGGCGCCCTTCTTTTGGAGTAGGCGCAAAAGTTCGCAACTCTTGTAAGCCGCGATACCACCCGAGACACCCAGAAGGATTTTCTTTCCAGCAAGGTTCATGCCCCCTAAGATAGAAATTTCATTCCGTAAGCAAAAAGCGACCGATATTAATCGGTCGCGGTTGCACCCGAGACGACGAACGAGCGGTCATAAAAAAAATCCCGCAGGCTAATGCCCGCGGGACTTTCTAAACTAGTAAGAGATCTTACTTGGCTTCTTCAGCAGCGGCTTCTTCAGCCGGCTTTTCAGCCTTCTTCTTAGTGGCCTTCTTCTTGGCGGGGGCGGTGGCTTCACCAATGGTGGTGCCGTTTTCGCCCGGCTTGTGAGAGTCCATCCAAGCCTTGAGCTCGGCGGATTCACGGTTCTTGAAGTAGTCCACCACAGAGAGGTAGATCTTGCGGTTGTTCTGGTCGATTTCGGTGACAACAGCCGGGACTTCGTCGCCAACCTTGAATGCATCGGCAGGAACCTTGATGTATTCAGCGGTGAGCTTGGAGACCGGGATGAAGCCTTCGATGCCTTCGCTCATTTCGACGACGACACCGCGATCGAGCATACGCACAATCTTGCCCTTCACTTCGGAGTCCACCGGGAACGTGGTTTCAATAGAATCCCACGGGTCTTCGGTGAGGTGCTTCATGGAGAGGGAAATGCGACGCTTTTCCTTATCGACGGCGAGCACAACGCACTCGACCTTGTCTCCCTTCTTGACCATTTCGTTCGGGTGGGTGATCTTCTTGGTCCAGCTCATGTCGGACACGTGGATGAGGCCATCAACACCTTCCTTGATTTCGACGAAGGCGCCGAAGGAAGCGATGTTGCGGATTTCACCAACCACGCGGGCGCCCGGAGGAAGTTCCTGTTCAATGGAATCCCACGGATCGCTTTCGAGCTGCTTCATGCCAAGAGAAATGCGTTCTGCATCTTCTTCGACCTTGAGCACCACGGCTTCCACTTCCTGACCGACGGTGAGGATTTTGGACGGGTGCTTGACATGCTGCGTCCAGGACATTTCGGAAACGTGGATGAGGCCTTCGACGCCAGAATCCAGTTCGACGAATGCACCGTAATCGGTAATGGACACGACCTTGCCCTTGACGATAGCGCCTTCGGGGTAGCGTTCGGCGATGTCCTTCCACGGATGCGGCTTGAGCTGCTTCATGCCGAGAGAGATACGTTCCTTCTTCTCGTTGAAGTCAAGAACCATGACTTCGACTTCCTGGCCAAGCTGGACCATTTCGGTCGGGTGGTTGATGCGCTTGTAGCTCATGTCGGTGATGTGGAGGAGGCCGTCTACGCCGCCAAGGTCGATGAACGCACCGAAGTCGGTGATGTTCTTGACGATACCCTTGCGGACCTGACCCTTCTCGAGAGTTTCGAGAACGTCGCCACGCTGCTTGTTGCGTTCTTCTTCGAGAACGACGCGGCGGGACACGACGATGTTGCGACGGGCCTTGTTGACCTTGATGACCTTGAGGTCGAATTCCTGGTCGATGAGGGCGTTGATGTCCGGGATCTGACGGAGGTCGATCTGGGAACCCGGCAAGAAGGCGTCGATACCGAAGAGGTCGACAACCACGCCGCCCTTGATGCGCTTCGTGAGCTTGCCACGAACGACTTCGTTGTTTTCGAAGGCAACGCGGATGCGTTCCCACACGCGGGCGAAGTCGGCGCGCTGCTTCGAGAGGATGAGACGACCGTCTTCATCTTCGAGCTTTTCAACATAAACTTCGATTTCAGAACCGATTTCGAGAGAATCCGTGTCCTTGAATTCGGCGCGGTCAATCACGCCTTCGGACTTGTAGTTCACGTCGATGAGCACTTCCTGATCATTGACCTGGCTGATCTTGCCGGTCACGACCTTGCCCTGTTCCAGGCAGTCCATACCGGCATAGATGTCGGCGTTCTGCTTGCGGAAGTCCGGGGAGCATTCGCCCTGGGCAGCGAGGATTTCTTCGAGATCTTCTTGTGTTCCGAATTTGATGTTTTGAGACATATTGTTTTGTTTGGTTGCGGTAGAAAAAACTCAGGACTGCGCCACTACACCTACGTAGTCGAGAATCTTTTGGACCTGTTGTTGGATTGAGATGTGTGTAGTGTCAATTTCTATAGCGTCGTCCGCCTTTTTGAGAGGGGCGTTCGCGCGCGAAGAATCCAGGCGGTCGCGTTCGACCAGGTTCTGGAGAACTTCTTCGAGAGTAACCTTTTCGCCTTTTTCAAGGAGTTCCTTGTAGCGGCGTTCGGCACGGACCTTCACGTCCGTCACCATAAAAAACTTGTACTTGGCATTGGGGAACACAACCGTGCCGATGTCGCGGCCGTCCAGGATGCAACTGGAAGAGGCGCCAATCTCCCTCTGCTTTTCGGTCATGGCCTTGCGGACCGACGGGAGGGCGCAGTAGATGCTCACGTTGCTCGAAACGCGCATACCGCGAATTTCCTGCTCATGCGAAACTCCGTTGATCAAAATGTGGTTTTCGGAGTCAAACGAGAGCTTGAGGTCCTTGAGCAGTTCGTCCATGGCGGGTCCTTCCTCGGCCGGTAGTCCCTTCTCGAGGGCGGCAAACGTCACCGCGCGGTACATGGCGCCCGTGTCGAGGTAGGTAATACCGAGAGTCTTGGCCACAATCTTGGCCGTCGTACTTTTGCCGGTACCCGATCCGCCGTCGAGGGCTATAACAAAATGCTCACTTGATGAAGCCATAAGTGAGCGCAAAGATAGAAAATTTCAAGGGGCTAGCAACGCTAAAAGTCGTAATAGTAGTGGTATTCGACGTCGTTCCACGAGTCGCTGTACACCGCCTCGAGCCCATCGAGGTAAACCGTGAGCACGTCGTCAGAATTCAGGCCGAACTGGAAATAATCCCCGTAATGGGCGTCGTAGCCGTAAACGTACTCGTCCTCGTAGTAGTACAGAGGGCCTTGGTCGTCGTAGTAAAGCGTCGCAAAGCCGTCGGGTTCCACCCGCACCGCGATATTGAGTACCGAAGAGAGTGAGTAGGCAGAGGCGCAAACGTAGTCGCCAAAGTCGTAATAGCACTCCTGCCCATAGTAGTAGTGGAAACGCTCGTTGAACTGGCGGCCGCCGTAGTAGCCGTCGTCTCCCACGCCCCAGTCCCCGCAACCCGCGAAGGCCAAGGCAAGCAAAGCCATCATCAACAACCTTTTCATACCTACCTATAAAAAATCCCCCGACCTAGGCCGAGGGAAAAACGTTGCGAACAAACTATCAATCAGATTCGTAGTCGCCGTGAATTTCTTCTTCGGCTTCTTCGACGTCGGCATCCGGTACGGCTTCGGGAGCCTGCAAATCACGGGTGCTGCCGTATTTACGCTTTTCCTCTTCCGTCAACTTGTTGGAGAACACGATTTCTTCTTGTTCCTGGTTGGCGGCCTCTTCTTCTTCCTTCAGAATCTTCTGGCCTTCTTCCAGGCGACGCTTGATGCGTTCGTCTTCCATCTGCTTCAGGTTCGTGCCGACCTTGGCCTGTTCCTCGGACATCACGTAACGTTCGTTGGCTTCGTCCATGGCGTCCTTGATGCCCACCAGACGGCCTCGACCGTCAACCTCGAGTCCGGCCTTGCGGAGCGTGGAGAGCGGCAAGCGACGGGCGGCAATCTTGTATTCTTCCTTGAACTCGTAACCGTCCGGGCTAATGGCGCGGGCTTCGTCCTCGTTCACGTACTCAAGGGCTTCCTGCCAGCGGGACCCCTGCACGCAGGAGGTGAAGCCGACAAGGGCCGAATCAATGGCTTCCGGGTCGTCGGATCTGGAGCCGGCGCAGCCAGAGAAAATCAAAGCAAAAAATGTCAATCCCAATAAAAGTTTTTTCATAGGGCAGTACCTCCGAAAAAATAATCCCATAATAATATATAACAATTTTTGGCCATATTTTGGGAAAATTCCATAAAATTTTACCTAACTCCGTGATTTTATTGTACTTATGCAGGTTTTAACGAGTTTCTTTTTCTATCTTCAAAGCCAATATGAGTGAAAACGCAGATATTTACCGCATACAGACCCCGGACGGCCGGGAAATCGTACTCGTCGGCACGGCACACATATCCCAGGCTTCCAAGGAGCTCGTCCGTGAGACCATCGAGGCCGAGAAACCCGACACCATCTGCGTAGAGCTCGACGAGGGGCGCCTCAAGTCCATCCAGGACCCGGACCGGTGGAAAAACACCGACCTCAAGGAAGTCATTAAAAAGAAACAGCTCGCCACCCTCATCGCGAACCTCGTACTGGGGTCGTACCAAAAACGCATGGGCGAACAGACCGGCGTCAAGCCCGGTTCCGAGCTCAAGGAAGCCGTAGACATCGCGAACGAGAAGAACATCCCGATGGTTCTCGCAGACCGCGACATCAAGATCACCCTCAAGCGCACCTGGGCGTGCACCCGCTGGTACCGCAAGCTCAACCTGCTGGGCGGGCTCTTCGCAAGCATCTTCGACAAGACCGAGATCAGCGAAGAGGAGCTTGCAAAAATCAAGGAACAGGACGCCCTGAACAGCATGATGCAGGAGTTCGGCAAGGCCTACCCCGAGGTCAAGCAGGTCCTCATTGACGAGCGCGACCAGTTCCTCGCCTCGCGCATCAAGAACGCACCCGGCCAAAAGATCGTCGCCGTCGTGGGCGCCGGACACGCGAAGGGCATCACGAGCATCATCGGTGAGAACAAGGAACTCCCGAGCGAAGAGTCCATCAGCGTCATCCCCAAGGGCTCCCCCGTTTGGAAGATCATCGGGTGGGCTATCCCCATAGCCATCATCGCAAGCATCGTCGCCATTGGTATCCACGCGGGCGCCGCCAAGGCGGGTGAACTCAGCCTGCAGTGGGCCATGCTCACCGGCGGAGGCGCCATGCTCGGGACAATCATCGCCGGCGGACACCCGCTCACCATACTCGTGGCACTCGTGACAGCCCCGTTCACCGGGCTCACTCCGCTCATTGGCGTCGGGTTCTTCACCGCGCTCACCCAGGTGTACATGCGACCGCCGCGCGTGCAAGAAATGGAAACGCTGAGCGACGACATTTGGCAAGTGAAGCGCTGGTGGAAAAACCGCGTGACCCGCGTAATCTTGTGCTTCCTCTGCCCGGGAATCCCCGCCATCATCGGAAAGGTCCTGGCCATTTTCAATATTTACCAGGCATTCTAGCTTTCAAGATTTTTTTGAGAACATTTTACAATTGCCGTTTTTTAGTTTGAAAATCGGCCTTTTTGTTTATTTTTCGTAAAATTTTAGATATTTTGCGCAATTTATTTTCCACCCCCGGTATTGACTTACCGTTTTTTTGATATATATTTTGAGAAAGATTTTGAGAACATTCTGGCGAATGCGGAATTTTTTGTTCAAAAAATCAGTGGGAAGAAAGGGATTTAAAATGACACACACATCGTCAAAAGCAGCCTCTACTCTCGCCATCGCGGCCTTTATCGGAGCGACAGCGGCAACTTCAACCTTCGCGGTCACGGCACCGGACCTCCCCATGGCGGGATGGGCGACACAGAACGGCGGCACCACGGGCGGCGCGGGCAAAACGGTCGTCACGGTTTCGAACGTCTCGGACCTCCGCAAGTACGCCGAGGCCGGCAACTACACCATCTACGTTAAACCGGGCACCTACAAGGTTCCCTCCAAGAGCGCAATTTCTGTCGGCAACAACGTGACCATCTACGGCTACCAGGGAGCCGTTCTGGAACAGACTCTCACGAACAACACGAACGAAGACAACACCGTCATGACCATCAAGGGCAAGAACGTCATCTTGAGGAACCTGACCTTCAAGGGCGCGGGCTCAATTGACAAGGACGCCGGCGACTGCTTGCATGTGGACGGCGGCTCCAACGTGTGGCTCGACCACCTGGACGTGTACGACGGCGAGGACGGCAACCTGGACGTGATCAACGGCGCAAACTACGTGACCATCTCGTGGACCAAGTTCAGCTACACCTCGGCTTCTACCGAGCACCAGTTCAGCAACCTCATCGGCAATAGCGACAGCAAGACCAGCGACCGCGGCAAGCTCAAGACCACGCTCCACCACAACTGGTGGGCAAACGGTGTCAAGGAGCGCATGCCCCGCGTGCGCTACGGCCAAGTGCACGTGGCAAACAACCTCTTCAACAGCAATACCTCGAGCACCTGCGTGCGAGCCGCCATCGAAGCGGACCTCCGCGTCGAGAACAACGTGTTCATTGGCGTAAACAAGCCCATCGACTACTACGACGGCAAGCATACGGCAGTCGCCTCGACGGGCAACTTCCTTGAAAACATCAAGAAGGGCGACGCCAATGCCGACAAGGCTTCAAGTGCATTCAAGCCCTCTTACAGCATGGGACTCACCGACGTGAGCACCCAGAGCAAGGCATACGCCCTCAGAGATTCCATTACGCAGTACGCGGGTGCGACGCTCCCGAACCCCGGTGAGGGAACCTCCGTGACTCCGGTGAGCTCCAGCAGCGTTGCCGCTTCCAGTTCATCTGCAAAGTCCAGCTCGTCAACAGGAAATTTGACAAGCTCCAGCAGCGGAACTTCTTCAAGCAGTGTTATGGGTGGCGGTGAAGCCAGCTTGACGAAACATGGAAGCGGCAGCGCTAATCAGAGCGTGGCACAAGGGCAGGCGATTGCAGAATTCTACTACACGGTTACTGGAGCCACGGGAGCAAGCGTCACCGGTTTGCCCGATGGCGTCACAGGCACCATGCAAGGGAGCGACTTCCATATCGCGGGAACCGTTTCCGCTTCGGCCGCGGCAGGCGATTACAAATTCACGGTCACAACAACTGGCGGGTCAAGCAACGCCACAAAGAGCGGGACCATTACCGTGACCCCGGCAAACGGGAGTACAGCCGCTTCTTCGTCCAGCGTGGCAAAATCCTCGAGCAGCGAAGGCAAGTCCAGTTCCTCTGTTACGGTTGAAGAATCCAGCAGTTCTTTGGGGACGACAAGCCTGGCAGGCATCGCCAGCGGCACGCACTTCCAGGTGGAAACCGTCGGCAGGAGCATCCGCATCGCGGGTGCCGTCGGCAAGACCGTCGCGCTTTTCGACATGCAGGGTCGCCTGTTCGCCACCGAGGCCGTCACACAGGATAACTTCGAGATGAACCTTTCCCGCTCCGGCAGCTACATTCTGCGCATCGGGAAGAGCACAACCCGCATCCAAGTGAAGTAATTTAAGCACTCATCTATCAAAAGGACGCCATGGAGCGTCCTTTTTCTTTTTTATGGCGGAGGGGTGGGATGTTTCACCTATGAACACAAAAAAGGGTGCCACAGGCACCCTTTTTTGTGTTCAGGAGAGAGAGGGGTTCGAACCCTCGGTCCTGTGACAGACTCCGGTTTTCGAGACCGGCCCAATCGACCACTCTGGCATCTCTCCGAGGTTCGCCTAATGTAGTAAAATCACACCCAACTGTCAAAGACCCCTTGTTACATCTCGTGGCAGCCTTTGATTTTCTACTTAAATTTCTAACTTTGGGCCTGACATACCGATTGAGGGCATCCCAACAACTTCAAGTTTATAAGTGCGAGTGCACTTCGGGGCTATTTAACGCGGCATGGGCCGCAGGTGAAGTTCAGGATTCCCGAAGGAACATTATGCTTGAAGATACGAACGGGACGGTCGACGCCTCCGAGGTAACCGATATAGAAATCCGCGAAACCGAGGGCGACGAAGCCCTGGTGACATTCGACGACCTGGGCCTCTCCGAAGAAATTCTCGACGCCGTGAAGCTTGCCGGTTACGAAACCCCCTCCCCCATCCAGGCAAAAGCCATCCCCGCCCTTTTGCAGGGCAGCAACCTTTTGGGCACGGCACAGACCGGCACCGGGAAAACAGCCGCGTTCACACTCCCGCTCCTCTCTCGCCTGCAGTTCAACGCGCACGAAACCTCCATGCTCGTGCTCACGCCGACCCGCGAACTGGCCATCCAGGTGGCCGAAGCCATCCAGCAGTACGCCGCCAAGATGCCCAAGGTCCATGTGGTCCCGGTCTACGGCGGGCAAGACATCTCCGTGCAGCTCCGCGCCCTCAAGCGGAACGCCAACATCATCGTCGCCACCCCAGGGCGCCTCATTGACCACCTCAAGCGCGGTTCGGTCGTGCTCTCGCACGTGAAGGCGATTGTCCTCGACGAGGCCGACGAGATGCTTGACATGGGTTTCGAGGAGGATGTCGAAACGATCCTCAAGGAAATCCCTAACGATGCCCAGCGTGCGCTCTTTAGCGCCACCATGCCCCAAGAGGTGAAGGCCATTATCGACAAGTACCTCGGTGAATACGAGGAAGCCTGCATCCAGGGCAAGACGACCACCGTCGAGAACATCCACCAGCGCTACCTTTTGGTGAAGAACGAGCACAAACTGGAGGCTCTCGCCCGCGTACTCGAAGCCGAGGATTTTGACGGGGTGCTGATTTTTGTGCGCACCAAGCAGAACACGACTGAACTTGCCGAGAAGCTGGAATCCCGCGGTTTCAACGTGGCCCCGCTGAACGGCGACCTGGCGCAATCCATGCGCGAACGCACCATCAACCGCTTAAGGATGGGCAAGCTCGACATTGTGGTCGCGACCGACGTGGCCGCCCGCGGCATTGACGTGGACCGCATTACGCACGTGGTGAACTACGACATCCCCTACGACACCGAATCGTACGTACACCGCATTGGCCGCACCGGACGCGCGGGCCGCAGCGGAAACGCCATCTTGTTCATCACCCCGCGCGAAAAGCGAATGCTCAAGATTATCGAGAGGGCCACGCGCCAGCCCATCGATACGATGGACCTCCCGACTTCTGAACAAATTAGCGAAAAACGCGTCAAGGCGTTCAAGCAAAAAATCCAGAGCGTGATAAGCTACGGGAACCTGGAAAAATTCAAGGACCTGCTGGAATCCCTTGTAGGCACGACCGTCGAGAACGTCGACGGCACCACCACCGAGATTACCGCGTTGGACTTGGCCGCAGCCGCCATCAAGATCCAGCAAAAGAAGCAGCCGCTGTTCCCGGAGTTGCAGCCGCTTGACGTCCCGAAGGACCGCAAGGAGAAGGCTCGCAGCGGTCGCGATTTCATTGGAGCCGACGAAGCCAGCGACAACGGGCTCTCTGGGGAAGAGAAAAAGCGTATGCGCAAGGAGCGCAAAGAAGGATTAAACGGGATCGAGGAAGGCTTTTTGCGTTACTACCTTGCCGTTGGCAGGTTCCACCATGTGACCCCGCGCGACATCGTGGGGGCCATTGCCGGCGAGGGCAACATCAGCAGCAGCAACATCGGGCGCATCAAACTCTTTGACAAGTTCAGCACTGTGGAGCTGCCTCAGGCGATTCCGCACGAGGTACTGGAAGCGCTCTCGAGCATGACGATCCGCGGCAACGACGCGCGGTTCCGCGTGATGACGGACGACGCCCCGCCTCCCCGTGAAAGCAAGAGTTTCCACCGTGGAGGAAAAAAGTTCCTCAACCGTGAAGAACGCCGCCGCGAAAAATTCGGAGAGAAGCCGTTCCGCAAGGACCACGACGAACGGGACTTCGGCGACAAGCCGTTCCGCAGAACCCGCCGCTTCGGACGGCATTAAAGAAATTCTTTCAAGTCCGTTTTCTTGGCGTCGTCGGGTTGCACCACGGCGATGGTGCGCTTGCCTGCTTCGAAGGCTGTGCGCACGACGTCCATCACCTCGTCCTCGGTGAGCGTCAACAAGCCTCGTTCCACCTCGTGCATCGAGAACACGCGGCCCAAATGGAGCGTTTGCTCGGCAAGGCGCATCACCCGCTTTTCGGGGCTGTCGGCTCCAACGCGCATATTCCCAAGGATGTTCGCCCGAGTGCGATCAAGTTCACCCTTCGTAAAACCATCCCGCAAGAACCGGTTGATTTCATCACTGGAGAGCGAAACTGCAGTCTTTAAACGGCGCGGTTCCGTCGCCAAAGCCACCCCCCAGTCCAAGCAGTCGCGGTAAACGTCGATGGTCGAGTACACCGAATAGGCAAGCCCGCGCTCCTCGCGGATCTTTTGGAACAGGCGGCTCGACATGCCAGCCCCCATCGCCACATTGAATAGCGAAATGGCATAGCGGTTGCGCGGTTCGAGCATATCCGAGCCAAAGCTCGTTCCCCAAAAGAGGTTCGACTGCTGGACATCCTGCTTCGACACAATCTTGATGCCCGAATTGGCACAGTACACATCGGAGGGAGTCTTTTTGCCCGACTTCTTGGCAGAAAATTTCTTGCGACAAATATCCACAAGAGTTTCGTGGTCCACCTTGCCCGCCGCGCACACGTACACCGGGAAATCCTCGAGCACCTGCCTTTCGTATTCCCACATCTGTTCCAGCGTCAGCGAACGAACGTCGCGCGCCTTGCCCGTAATGGAATGCGCAATGCCGCAACCCGCAAAGTGCGCCGCGTTGAACACGTCTCCCGCCAGCTCCTCGGGAATATCGTCGTAGCTGTGGATTTCCTCGATAATGACCTTGCGCTCCTTTTCCATGTCGGACTTTTCGAAGCGCGGGTTCATGAGCATATCGGCAATCACATCCACCGCGAGCGGCACGTCTTCCGCGACGACGTTCGCGTAAAAGCCCGTCTCCTGGCGCGTCGTGTACGCTTCCAGGTTACCGCCGCGGTCTTCGACACTGCGCGCGATATCCAGGGCGGAACGGTTTTCCGTGCCCTTGAAAACAAGATGTTCGTAAAAATGACTCAATCCAAATTCGTCCGCCTTCTCGTGGCGGGATCCGCGCGGGAGCCAAGCTCCTACGGACGCGGAATAGGCGTGCGGCATATAGTCCGTCTGCACGACAACGCCGTTCGGCAACACCGTGCGCCGGTAATGAGACCTCTGTATTTTCTTCATCAAAGGGAAATTTAGATTTTTTGCCACATGCGAACAACAATTTTCAAAAATTGTCATTTGTCATAGCATACTTCTTTATCAACCATCGGCAAAGAAGCTACACAAAAGCCATTAAAACAACCTTTTCGCATTGATAAGGCAGGAGAATAAAAATCATCCAAAAAAGGTCTTATTGGATTATCTCTGTACCCAAACCATTCCGCTGAATCGCGTTCAGGAAAAACATTTGTAATTAGTCCACCAAGAGAACCAAGAGGAATGTCAATCTTTTCCCGATTAGTCGAAAAAACTTTGACACGTAATTCTTTTGAACTTACAACAACACCATCAGATGGTTTGCCAACATAACAGTGAAAAATTGTCCAAGTTTTTTCTTTTTCGGAAGCCATACACTTTTCTGAAAAAAAATCAGAAGCAACATCAGCATCCGTTGTTAAACTTTTGCAAACGACTAGTTTATAATAATGGCCAACATCCCCATAACAAATCCTTTGTTCATCTAAATAGAACTGGACACTGTCCACTGGAGTTGTCGTCAAAAAATTCAGACTAGCATAACGGTCTTTTCCAAAGCACTCCATGCCATCCCCATTTGGATAGCACCCCAAAATAGAGCAAAGAATCAAAGCCAATATGAGCCAATGTATTTTCCACATATGCACCTTAATAAAAAAAGACATAGCTAGGCAAACTAAAATCACCAACACCGGCTACAACCGTATTCTTTGGCAGAGGAGCAAACGGCACCCAAGTAATTTTTGCATTTTGATGGACCACAATACTCTTTGCGTATATCGCTCCATAAAAATTCTTACCCGACTGACCAACAACCACTTCCGCATTCGGAGCAACAATTGTACCTGCAAAATCAGTCTGCACAAACACCCTATTTACGCCATAGTAATAAATCATGACATGCTGCGCCGCAGAAATCATATCATTTGTTTCAACAGTTCCGTTCCATTGAAAATCATTTCCAACATGGAAAACCACATCGCCTTCAGCAGGAACGTAAAGCTTTGAGCCATGCTGAAATTTAAGTGAGCCAACTAGAAAATTTCCAGTCACATTGAGCACAAGGTTTGAACCAGAATTAAAATTAAATTCTGTATTATTCGATCCAGCACCCAAAATATTGGAATACATAAATTCTCCCGAATTTATATTACGATTGCGATATATTGTAAAATCTCCATTAACCACAACATCATTAAATATAGATTCATACCTAGCAATATTTTCATTAGATTGAGTAGAACCTTCAACAACATTTCCCGTAATTAATGCAGTTGAACTTTGCCTCACAACATTTCCTGCCGTTTCCAAGTTTCCATACACCTTTGCCCTATCTCGTAACAACACAGACTTTGTAGAATACACATTACCCACAGAAGCGTCAACCCCAAGTCGCACGCCATAAAGGTCATTAAAGGAGTTTTCATAAGAAGCTACTGGGCAAAACAAGCCATTCAAAGCGATACACGACGCTCTATCATTAAGTTGAAGTTTTTCCTTAGCAAGAAGAGCCACCCGAACTTCATTGCAAAGAGGAATCACTCCTTCAGGATGTTTTCTCGCATCAAATCTTTCGCATTTATGAATTGATTCCATCTCCAAAAAGCCCTGTTCTTGGCCATCACAATATCCATCGCCATCAGAATCTCTATCCACTGCGGCATGAAGGCCATCACCATCAAAATCTGATTGTAATACATAGGACATTTGCGGCTCAAGATCTATAAGGGTCGCTATTGACGAAACATAATACCCACCATATGTTTCACACTTTTTAAAATCGAGAATTTCATTATAGTCATTTATTCCATCTCCGTCTGAATCCGGCCTCAATGGATTCGTTCCGAAACGTTTGTTTTCATCTATATCTACAATACTATCACCATCTGAATCTTCAAAAACGCTCGCATTTGCAAGACGTCCATGTACTCCCTGCGGGGGAATGTAGTAAAATAGGAACATATCCCCACTCAAATTTTTTCCATTATCTTCTTGATCCCTTATAAGATCAACTAGTTGTCCTATCCCATTAACAACAAATCGCACAACAACATCCAATCCAAGAAAAGAAATGTTGCAATAATATCGCCATTCACTTCCGCCCATATTGTCAACATTCAATAAATGTATATCTACGTTACCATTACTCTTAATTTTATATCCATTTAAAACCATTGCATGCCCACCATGCGCACCACCATTACTTTGCGTAACCCCGAGAACATTTCCCGATTCAATTGTTGTAATTATTGTATGCAAAAACGGGGTTCCCGCAGACCAGCCATCAACTGACGGGATTAATCCCGTCGCCTTAAAACTATTTAACAACGTATTATGAGTAACCTGGTCCCACACATCTAGGCCCAATGCGTAATTCACAGCCTGCATTGATTCAATCGCATTACTGACTGCTGTGTCACTAAACCCACCCCTTACATTATATAGTATTTCATCAGAAGCAATATTTCCACCCTTGTAATGATTTATCATTTGCGCCATTGTCAGCCAGCAGCGGTTATGGACCGCATAATTTGTATTTCCGTTCACATCTTTTTTCGGAAAAACTCTATCCCAATTTTTTTCATTAAATCCTACATTCCAATTTTCAGCCAACATTCTCGAATCCTTCATTGCACAAAACGCAGACGAGCCAAAGCATTTATCCGTCAAAAGAGCATTGTAAACATATCTATCATCATATGTTTTTTGCAGCCATTCCATATTTTTTGTTACCGCATTAACCCTCGTATGAATCGTTTCCGTGTGAACAAAAATCTGTATAAACCCAAAGGGATTGACCCTATTCACCAAAAAACTACCCGTATATGTAAGAGCATTATTCCATGTCAAATTTCCTGTAGCAATATCCTGAGTAACCTTAGTCGCTGGAGAAATATATTCAACAGCTTTCTTCACTGTCTTTTTCGCCCATCTACCAACCCTTTTGTGCCAAGGAGCTCTTAGTACAGGGGGATTCCCACTCAAGTTGCCACTTTCAGGATTAGCGTCATCGCCTGTTATAATGTAGTACTCTTCTCCCTCTATATTTTCATCTGTTGGAACTTCTATAAGTGGGTCAACATACCATACATATTTTCCTGCAGGAAGAACAGGTATTTTCACCGATGTACGCATCGTGAACATAGAGACCGTTGTATCAACGAATAATACGGAATCCCCCACCAAAGAATCCCTTATAACAAGAAGTCGATACCAATTCACCTCTTCAATGGGGCTCCATTCTAGAGTTAGCGAATCAATATCACTTTCGTCATATTGCATAAGTGGCGATGACCAAATTACAGGCATCGGATTCTCTCCCGGCTCTTCCCAAGTGCGATAAAATTTCCAATTTTCTGTACGACGGGCATCCAGATATTGCCCAAGAGAATCTTTCTGTAAAACCAGTCGTTGACCTTCAATTAGCCCCTGATTGAATCCCATATCAAAATCAGCTCTCACAAAGGAATCTGTAGAAGGCCAAAGATTTTTTTTCACCGCATCCATGGCACCCGTTGGCTTCCAACCATAAGCAAAATATGAAAGAAGTTGTCCATTACATTCAGCCCATATTTCACCTCGATGTTCTACAGTATCTTGTGTCGGCATATAACCATGCCAAATCTTTTGACCCATTGCATCAATTGTAGACTCATTCAAATTCGCCGATACGACAATACCATTTTTATTTTTTATCGCAATTGAGGCCAAATCAGCATCCGATTGCTGTTTAATCTGCAACGAAACTGAATCCTTAGTTACCGCAACAAATTGTACCACCGGACAACCTGTATATTTTCCGAGATCAGGCATCAACGATTTTCCGCCAGATAGGACCTCTACATTTTCCGCAACAGAAAAGAACTCTGATTTCGGTTGAGAGGGGTCATCCGCCTTTGTCCATACAGCCCACTCCTTGTTATGAAGACCTATAGCATAGCCTGAACTTCCTCCCAACACGTCTCCAGGATACAGAATAACTTCTGGAAAGTAAATAACAAGCGTCGCATTAACAGAATCTTCAAACGACCAATTGGCCGATCCCTCAGGAAAATAATAGTATTCAGGAGCCTCAATAATGGATGTATCCCCAACAACATGATAACGCAGCTCTATACCATTCAAAGTATCGCTGGAATTATTTTCAACTTTAAACCTTAAAACGGTCTGTTTTTTGTGAGAAAACTGTTCGTCCATAGTATAGACAGTAACTGCATATGCACAGCTGGATACTGCACACGTCATAATTAGCCTACGAAAAAAACTCATTTTTCACTCTTTTTTTAGGCCGTCTATTTTTGAATATAATCTTTTTATTTGCATACAAGCTCGTCTGTCATTTTTTTTACAAACGCACAAAAAACGCCCCACTCGCAAGGAGCAGGGCGAATTTCTCGCGTTTTCGCTAAGTCAGCTATTAAGCAGCCTTCACGACTTCGACGACCTTGGCGAATGCTTCCGGATCGGCGACGGCGGGACACGACCGCATGCTCATTACATCGGGAACCGAGACCTCTGGTATTTCGCATGCTCTCGCCTACGTCGCCAGCTTACGCCTGGCGACTCCGGCTCACCATGGCCGTCACCGATAAACTGCAAATAAAAAAAGTCCTCCGCCGTTTTACCGGCAGGGGACAATTTCTCGCGTTTTCGCTAAGTCAGCTATTAAGCAGCCTTCACGACTTCGACGACCTTGGCGAATGCTTCAGGATCGGCGACGGCCATGTCGGCGAGAACCTTGCGGTTCATCTTGATGTTGGCCTTGGAAAGCTTGTAAATGAACTGGCTATAGCTGATGCCGTGCTCACGGACGGCGGCATTGAGGCGGACGATCCACAGGGAGCGGAACGTGCCCTTCTTGTCGCGGCGATGGGCGTAGGCATACTGACCGGCGTGGGCTACAGCGTCAATGGCAAGGCGAAGGTTCGACTTGCGACGGCCGTAGAAGCCCTTGGCGGCCTTGAGGATTTTTTTGCGGCGTTCGCGGGAAGGAACTCTGGTTTTAGCGCGTGGCATTCTTACTCTCCTTATGCTACTACAAGCAGACGCTTGACGTGATAGGTATCGACCTTCTTGACGAGTGCACCCTTACGAAGGTTGCGCTTACGCTTAGTGGTCATTTTGGCTTGAATGTGGCGCATACCAGCGCGCTTGAACTTGACGTGGCCGGAACCCGTCACGCGGAAGCGCTTCTTAGCACCGCTATGTGTTTTCATTTTAGGCATTTTTACCTCTTAGGTTTATTGTTAAGCCTCACCTGCTGCCTTTGGCTCGGTTGCGGGCTTCGGTGCCTGGTCCTGCTTTTTGGCGGAACCCGCACCACGTTTAGGACCATAGATAGAGAGCATCGTGTTGCCCTCGACCCGTGAGTCCATTTCCAAATCGCCGTACTGGAGCAAGTCTTCCTTGGCGCGCTCCATCAGGCGCTTACCGTAGTCCATGTGGGCCATTTCGCGGCCACGGAACTGCATAATAAGCTTCACCTTCATGCCATCCTGCAAAAACGCGGCAGCCTGCTTGATGCGGTACAGGTAGTCGTTCTCGGCAGTCTTCGGGTGCATCTTGATTTCTTTCAGCTTCACCACGTGCTGCTTCGCCTTGGCTGCCTTCGCCTTCTTGAGCTGCTCGAACTTGTACTTGCCGTAGTTGATGATGCGGCAAACGGGCGGTTTTGCATTCGGAGACACTTCCACCAGGTCCAGTCCGGCGTCCTTAGCCATCTGCAAAGCCTTAGCGGTCTCGATGATAACGGCTTCGCCGTCTTCCTTCACGAGACGAATCGGGGAAATATGGATATCCTCGTTGGTACGAGTTCCGTCACTGGGACGGTTAGGCATGCGGCGATCGCGCGGATTAGGGTACAAGTATGCTCCTAGGTATGATGTTTATTTTGTGAGGCAAAATTTAGCAAGATTTCTAAAAAATTCCAACAAGTTTCAAGGGGACCCCTTTATAAAAATGGGCTTTTTTTATACATTTGGGCTAGCTAGCGGCGGTAGCTCAATGGTAGAGCCTTAGCCTTCCAAGCTAATGGTTGCCGGTTCGATCCCGGTCCGCCGCTCTCAGAACCCCGCCTAACAGCCCAAAACGGGTTATTTAGGCGGGGCTTTTCTTTTAACCACGACCCGAGGCTACCATGTTTTTTGAACAGGCCATCGCGCACAACCTCCCTGGCTACACCAAGGAATCGGATTCCGCCTACGGCGAGACCCTCGCCCCCCTCGACTACAAGGACGAGCTCCGGGTAAAAAACGCCGCCATCCGCGAATTTTGGGAAGTGAACCGCCTCCCCTGCGGTCCGCAGCCGGTGGTCGCAAGCCCCATGCCCCGCCACTACCGCACCACCAGCAAGCGCCGTGTGGACATGCAGCCCGGCGACCTCAGGTTCAACGAATACGACAGCATCCTCGAGCCCGAGGAGCACAACGCCATCTACCGCCTGCTGTTCGACAAGCTCATCACGCCCGCCTACAAGCCCCTGGCGTACGCCCTCAACTGGATCATTATCCGCGGCACCTACAAGTACCGAGTAGTCGTTTTCAACGTCAAAAAACTGGACGCCAGCATTGTCCGCAAGCTCAAGGCCATTTCGGAAGTGCTCGCGGCATGCCCCTACCACGTGACCGCCGCGCACGCCTACATTGACCCGACCGGTTCCGACTACTACCTCGAGAGCCGCCGCCCCACCGAGGGACTCGCCTTCAAACAGCTCTTTGGCCCGCGCGACCTCACGCTCGACCTCGGGCATTTCCGCCTCAAATACCCGGTCACCGGGTTCAGCCAGATCAACGAGAGCCAGATCCACAATCTTATCAAGGCCGCAAGCCGCATGCTCAGCCTCGGCAAGGAAGACCACTTCCTGGACCTGTACTGCGGCTACGGGCTCTTCAGCTTTGCGCTCGGCGAAGCCGCCAAATCCGTACTCGGCGTGGAATGGGAAGGCGCCTCCATCGAAAGCGCGAAGGCGAGCGCCAAGTTCCTCAAGAAAAACTACCGCTTTGTCGCCGGCAAAATCGACGAGATGTTCGTACAGACGAGACTCCCGCGGCCCATCCCCGGCGAGCCCGAGAAGATATTGCTGGACCCGCCCCGCAAGGGCTGCGAACCCGGAGTCATCCACGCGCTCGCCATGCGCAAGCCTGTCCGCGTGGCCCACGTGTTCTGTGGCACCGACGAGATTCCCGCCTCGCTCAAGGAATGGGAACGCTACGGCTACCGCGTGCGCGAAGTACAGCCGCTCGACCTGTTCCCCGGCACCCCGCACCTCGAAACCATCGTGATGCTCGAGAGGAAGTAAACGTGGAGGAAAAAAAGCCAGCTCTCTGGACGCGGAACTTCACAACTTGCGCAGCGGCAAACTTCTTGCTGTTCTTCAGCTTTTACCAGCTGTTGCCCATCCTCCCGATGTTCATCATCGAGAAGTTCCAGACGGACAATGCGACGGCGGGCATCATCATTTCACTGTATACCATCGGCGCGCTCGCCTGCCGACCGTTCGCAGGCTTCTTGGTGGATACGCTTAGCCGCAAGCCCCTGTACTTTTGGACCTTCTTCGCGTTTACCGCCTGTTTCTTGGGCTACAAGACGGTAGCATTCCTGCCGATTCTTGCCGCCGTGCGTTTTGCCCACGGGCTGTGTTTCGGGATTTCAACGACCGCAAGTAACACGGTCGCCATCGACGCTCTCCCCGCAAGCCGCCGCGGTGAAGGCATCGGCTACTTCGGCATCAGCGTGAATCTCGCGTTTGCCACGGGCCCCATGACAGGCATGTTCCTGTACGAGGCTTTCGGCGACACCATCGTGTTTATCATTTCCATCGCGCTCTGCGTCATCGGACTGATTCTCGTGCAAACACTGAACGTCCCGCGCAAAGAAAAGAAACCGCACGCTCCGCTTTCGCTCGACAGGTTCTTCCTCACGCGTGCCGTCCCGCAATTCGCAAACTTCATCTTCGTAGGGTTCGCCTACGGCCCTGTCACCAACTACATCGCGCTTTACGCCAAGGAACTCGGCATCGGCGGTTCCGGCTGGTTCTATGCGCTCATCGCGGCAGGGCTCATCCTCAATCGCGTTATGACCGGCCGCCTCATTGACCGCGGTTACCTCGTGCACCTCGTGGGCACGGGCATGACGCTCAACATCATCGCCTACTTCCTGCTCGCTTTCAGCCATTCGCCTGTCACGTTCTTCGCATCGGCATTCCTCATCGGCACAAGCCTCGGGCTCATTTTCCCAGGTTACCAGACGATGTGCGTGAACCTCGCCCGCCACGACCAGCGCGGCACCGCAAACAGCACATACCTCAGCGGCTGGGATATCGGAATCGGTATCGGCATTCTCGCGGGAGGCTCGATGGCGGAACACTTCGGCATGCACCAGCAGGTATTTCTCACCTGCGCCATCGCGCTTGTAGTCGCAGACATTTTATATTTCACATGGACCGCAAGGCATTACCTGAAGAACAAACTGGAAGGATAACCCCGGCGGAAAGCATCACGATATGAAACTCTGGAAACTGCTTGACAAGGAATACCTGGTAGACACCCCCTGGCTCAAGGTCGCGAAGGAAACATGCGAACTCCCGAACGGCAAAGTCATCGACGACTTCTACACGCTATGGCAACCCGACTGGGTGCTGATTCTCGCCCGCACTGCAGAAGGCAAGTGGGTCATGACGCACCAATACCGTCACGGTTCCGGAACCATCGCGCTCGAATTTCCCGCAGGCATCATCAACAACGCTGAATCGCCCGAGCAGGCGGCCATCCGCGAACTTCAAGAAGAAACCGGTTTTGCCGCCGCGTCCCCGTCGGTTTCGTACCTCGGCGAATTCTCGGTCAACCCCGACCGTCACCGTGGAAAATTCCATGTAGTCTTTATTGATGGCGTTTCCCGTAACGGAGACACCCATTTTGACGACAACGAGGATATAGAGACCTCGACTATCTCTGACGAAGACCTGCACAAAAAAATAACGGACGGTTCGTTCAACCATCCGCTACAAATTGCCGGATACTACCGGTGGGTTTTAAGCCAAAAGTAGTTTAGCCCACTGACATTCGCCCGCGGCCACTTTCCTTGGAGTTGTAAAGCGCCTTATCGCTCGCTTCGTATAGGTCCTTGAACGTTGTGCCCTCCTTTTCGGCGACCACCACACCCATCGAGAGTCCCGTAAAGTGTTCCTCCTTTTGGAGCACATTCATAATCCTCTCGTAAATTTGTCCGGCGCGCACGTGCATAAACGAAGTTTCGCAGCTCCTTTTAAAGAACAGTGCCGCAGCAAACTCATCGCCACCCATACGGCATGCCAAGTCGCTGCCACGAAGTGCGCCTTGGATAGCGCGGGCCACCTGGATCAGGTACTCGTCGCCGGCGCGGTGCCCGTACGTATCGTTGTAGCCTTTGAAGTTGTCGACGTCAATCATCAGGAGCATCACCTTGGTCTCTTCGTCGAGCAGTTTTTCTTCGACATCACTCTGGAAGGCGGAGCGGTTCAACACGCCCGTCAAGGAGTCCTTGCGGTACGTGTCTTCCCATTGACGCAACTGACGCTGCGATTTTTCGTTTTCGTCGTGCTTCATCATACGCATGGCAAAAGTGTTGGAACTGTCGTGGATGATGATTTCGCTGCAAAATTCACGGGTGGCAGAGTCGTAATAGACCCTCCCCATGCAGAACACGTAAATCATGGAACCGTTCTTGCAGCGGATGCGATGTTCAAAATACGCAATCTGGTTGTTGGCGAGAACTTCAGAAGTCAAGCACAGGTATTCCGTCAAGTCCTCAGGCGGGATCAAGTCGTCTTGCGACAGTTTCTTTTCGCGGATGTCTTCGCGGGTATAGCCCGTCATTACCTCGAAGTTGTCATCCACCGAGATAATCTTGTTCTTGGAATCCAGAATGTAGCGACTGTAACGGATGGTGTGTACGTGAGGGACGTGTTCGTCCAGTTCCTGCACCATCGCCTTCATCGAGGCCATGGCATCGACCGAGGGCACATGCAGACGGGCGCGATCGGGGTCCTCGCCGGCAGTCGCCGCGACCGCAATGTTCTCGCCGGACTCATTCAGCACCTGCAAAAATTCTGCCACGACCGCAGGGTCAAACTGCGTTCCCGCACAGGCACGCAGTTCCTTGATGGCAACCGACTTCGTGAGCGCCTTGCGGTACGGACGTTCGCTCAGCATGGCGTCGTAGGCATTCAGCACACTCACAATGCGGCAAAGGAGAGGGATGCTTTCGCGGCTCAGACCATCGGGATAGCCCTTGCCATCCCAGCGTTCGTGCTGGTGAAGGATCAGGTCGGCTACGCCCGCAAAGTCCTTCGCGCTCTTGGCAATCTGCGCTCCCTTCTCCACATGCCCCTGTACCAAGCGCCATTCATCTGCAGTGAGCGCCGAAGGTTTATTGAGAATCTCTGTAGGCACGGCGATTTTTCCAATGTTGTGCAGCATGCACAGCAATTCCAAATCACTCTGTTGCTTGTCGGTCAGGTTCAAGCGCGGACCCAAACCAGCACTCCACTTTTTAAGTTGTTCCATATGGGCGTCGGCATGGGGGTCGCGCTCACGCAAGGTTTTTAAAAGGGAATTCAGCAAATCGGAATGCTTGCTGTCACGGTCTACCAGTTTCTTTTGGTACAACGCCTTGTAGGCCGTCTCCACCGCATTCAAAATATTCGGTTTGTCTTCGGTGGCGCGCTCCAGCGCATAGAGGAACCCGGCCCCGAATTTTTTTCGAACGGCTTCCATTTTTTCGGCAACCACATCGCGCGGCATGTTGTAGCAGAACAGCGCCAATGTTGCGCCCGTGGCACGGACGTAGTAGGCATCCTTGGGGAATTCTTCACGAAGGATCCTGGCGAACTCCCTGAGCATTTGGTCACCGCGTTCCTTGCCGCCCACGCTGTTCACCACAGACAGGTTGTTGATGTCGGCGAGAATCACCGTCATGGGCAACGCAAAGGTGCTTGCGTTTTCGAGCGTAAAGTTCTTGAAGCTCTCCCACTTGTGGTAGCCCGTCAGCAAGTCCGCCTCCATGCCCAAGTCGGCAAACACATAAAGGTAACCCAGGAGGGTTCCCGAACTGTTGCGCATTTTGCGGTAGTCGCAACGCAGCATCACGGGGCCGGTCTTCAAGTTCATGGTACACTGGAGCGGGACCACATCCAGGTTCCGCTCCTCATCAACCACAATGTTGCACGCCTGCTCAAACTCCTTCTTGCTCAAGTGGTCGTCGAACAGCACCGTCGGAAGCATGCGGACCGCCTTGGTGTTGCGCATCAGCATGTCGCCTTCAAAATCAAACAGCACAATCCCCTGCGACACGTTCTCGAACACGCTCTCTTTAAAGTAATTGAGCATAATGTAGTTCTCGAACTTGTAGGCGAACAGGTAAGTGACGTAACCCATCAAGGCATAAACACCTACAGAGAAATTCAAAAAACTCTTGTTGCCAAGAATGAAGACAGACGCCACATTAAAGAGGAACACTACAAAAAGCCCGACAATTGTGAACTTGTACTGCCTAGCGAACTCGGCAGGCACCGAAAGCATTCGCTTTACCAGAACCGTGAGGATAGCAAAAATCAAAACATAGGCTAAGCCCATGTGAAAGTAGTAAAGCGGATGCTGGGCCGCATAAATCACCTTTGAATACAACGGCTCCGGCGAACGCATGCCAAAGTCCAAGACAATTCGCTTGAACGGGTTGATCAAAAGGCAAACGACATCAACTAAAACAAAGACGCCAGAAATCCGTGCAAAAGCAATAAAGGATTTTGTTGTGTGGTATTGCGTATAGTGGACAACAAACATCAAAAAGAGGAGCAGAGTGAAATCCACGCAAATCAAGTGCACGGTCGTCATCCAGGCAAAAACGCCAATGACGTCCGTCGTTACGCGAACAAAGTAGCTGACAACGCAGACTATCGAAAAGAAACCGGAAGCCGCCAGAATCCTCGCCGGCTTGTCAATGGGAATCAGCCTGTAAATCGCCCACGCCATCGCCATAACAATGACGAACGAAACAGCCACATAAGTATTCAAGACAGTATAATCCATGCCTAAACCACTTACAAAAAGTTTACGCTTTTAATATATACACGAATTTATGAAAATAAAAGACCGTTTTACAACAAAAGCCGGCTTTTCTAATAGCGATTCTAGGGTGTTTGTGCGAGTCAAGTCACACCGAAACAAGCCAGGAAGCCCCTATGAATTGCCTTATCCTTGTAAATATCGGCAACTTCGTCCAGCTCCAGCTCGGAATATCCAGAACGAATTTTTTTGAGGGAAATTCGCCTTTCCGATTCCCCATACTCAAAATCTATACGGAACGTCCTGTAAGAAAGTTCGCCCGTGCAGGCACACTCGTTAAGTGCAATGCGTTTACGCGTCACGTCAAACGGGCCACATGCCAACTGCACCTGTGCAAAGCTCTTGAGGTCAAAACCGGCGTTTTCCAACAGCCAGCGATTCTGCGCCTCAAACTCGGGAGACGTTTCGATTGTCCACAGGTCCAGGGCCTGCTCGTCGACCCAGCCCGCACGCGCCCCGGGGAAGGCGTCGGCCATGGGGATGTACGGCTTGATGTCTAGGACCGGAGTCCCGTTCAAGAGATCAGCCTCGTCCACGTACAACGTAAGGCCATCCACCCGGAGGAGCCGCACACAGCTGAGACCGATGGGGTTCGGGCGGTAAGGGCTGCGACTCGCGAAGGTGCCAATGCGGTCTCGTCCCGGGGCAGGTACTGGCGGGCGCGTTGTCGGACGCCAGCCTTCGTTCTCGTGAAACTGGAAAATCACCCAGATACGTTCAAAGCCATTGAGGTCGCGAAGCGCCGTCTCGAAGTTTTGCCCCTTCGCAAGTTCAATGCGCCCCGGATGTCCCGCAAAAAGACGCCCCTGGCGAGGGACGTCATACTTATAAACGGCATCGCCGTGGAATATTCCAATCGGTTCAATCTGCATTACAGGCCGTCTTCCGTAATTCTCCCATAACGGATATAGTCAATCTTTCCCTTGAACGTTCTACGTTCATGCTCTCCCTGGTACACGGCATCATAGCCGATTCCCACATCGAAATCAAAATCGGAAACATCACCTTTGAACGGAGTTCCCTCGAAACTCACTCCGTCCAAAGAGAGACTCAGGGTATAAGAAATGATACCGTCATCAGACTTGGTCGGGAAAAGCTTCACGCGGAACACGTGCCATTCGTTCAGGGAAACTTCACCCGCATTATAGATGTTCCAACCGCCCTCACTTCCGTCGCGAATATGGAAGCGGGCCTCAGTACCATCAAAGCGGACCTGCCAGCCGTCGACGCCACTGCCGGGAGGGTCCGCGACAAAGAGGTTCGCAAGGTCACCTTCGTCCGTCGGCATAAAGCGCACCTCGACAACGAAGCCCTTGGTCCTAAAGATATCATTCTTCGGGACAATCAGTCCATTAGTCCCGTCAAGGACGATGCTTCCGCACTCGGCAAATACACCCGGCACCTTGACATCCTGGTACGCATTTGTTTTTTCACCGATATAGTCGGCACCCAGGTCGTACGGGTCGTTGAATTCATACGCGATTTCGTACTGATCCATATCATCGGGAAGGGCGCCATCTTCACAGCCCTCAAGATCATCGGCATTCAGTGCGACCACATTGCTATTCCAATACTGAACATACATGGCCGACATAACTTCATCATTGCCAACGCTACTCGAAGAAGAATTCACCGAACTCGAGGACGGGGCAACAGAACTCGATGACTTCGCAGAACTCGAAGAACTCATGGCTTCGTTCACTTCTTCACACGCAGACGCGAACGCAACCATCATTCGCTTGTATTCGCTAGCCGTGAAGGTTTCCTTTCCAACCGCCACGATGGACTTGTCGCTACACTCCACGCTTCTGTAATCGGAATCTTTCGCATATTCCGAGCAGGCCAGCTCCGCAGCCTGATGGCTTTCAAATTCTACGGTTTCGACAACATCGCCATTGTCGAATTCGAACATGGTCTTGCTATAGAAACCATACTCGACAGCTTCGATGACAAGCGGATCTTCCGAAATGACATTGCAGTAATCCCCTTTAGGCTTTTCCAGCGCATCAAAAGAGGAATCATCGTCACCACATGCCATCAGGAACACCGACGCGGCGAAAGCCACAAACGATTTTTGAAGCAGCTTGTTCATAACAGTTCTCCTTTTTCTGCTTCTAAACATATATTTTTCGGCGCAAACCGGATTAGACGGCGTCGATAACTTCGTTGAATACCGCAACCGGACGCAGCCACTTCTTCAAGAGTTCCGCCTTGGGCAGGTAATAGCCGCCGATATCAACCGGCTGCCCCTGAGCCGTGGCAAACGCCGAGACGATTTCCGATTCGCGGGCTTCAAGCGCATCGGCGACCGGCGCGAACTTCTGCGCAAGTTCCGCATCGTCCTTTTGGTTTGCGAGGGCGCGTGCCCAGTACATCGCCAGGTAAAAGTGACTTCCGCGGTTGTCGAGTTCGCCAATCTTACGTGCAGGCGTGCGGTTATTCTCCAAAATCAGGCCGTTCGCCGCGTCAAGAGTGTCGGCGAGGACTTTCGCCTTCTTGTTGCCGGTCTGCGAGGCGACCTGCTCGAACGAAGGCACCAGCGCGAAGTATTCGCCCAAAGAATCCCAGCGGAGGTAGTTCTCGGCGAGGAACTGCTGCACCTGCTTGGGAGCGGAACCGCCCGCGCCCGTCTCGAAGAGGCCACCACCGGCCATCAAGGGCACAATGGAAAGCATCTTGGCAGACGTTCCGACTTCAAGAATCGGGAAGAGGTCCGTGAGGTAGTCGCGCATCACGTTGCCGGTAACGCCGATGGTATCGAGGCCGGCCTTCGCGCGGGTCATCGTCGCCACAATCGCTTCACGCGGGCTCATAATCTTGATATCGAGTCCGGCAAGGTCGTGTTCCTTCAGGTAGAGTTCCACCTTTTTCTGTATTTCGCGGTCATGCGCGCGGTTCGGGTCGAGCCAGAAAATCGCCGGAGTGTTGCTGACGCGGGCGCGCGTCACTGCGAGCTTCACCCAGTCGCGGATGGGGGCGTCCTTCGCCTGGCACATGCGGAAGATATCGCCGGCTTCCACGTCCTGCTGCAGAAGCACTTCGCCCTTGCCGTTCACGGCGCGGATAACGCCCTTTGCCTTGGCAATGAAGGTCTTGTCGTGGCTGCCGTATTCTTCGGCACCCTGCGCCATGAGGCCCACGTTCGGCACGGTTCCCATCGTCTTCGGGTCGAACGCGCCGTTCTTCTTGCAGAACTCGATAGTCTCGTCGTAGATGCCAGCGTAGCAGCGGTCCGGAATGCAGGCGATCGTCTCTTGCAGCTTGCCATCCTTGTTCCACATGCAGCCCGAGTTGCGAATCATCGCGGGCATGCTCGCGTCGATGATGACGTCGCTCGGCACGTGCAAATTCGTAACGCCCTTCGCGGAATCGACCATGGCGAGGTCCGGACCGTTAGCGAGTGCGGCATCGATGGCGGCCTTGACTTCGGTTTCCTTGGCATTGCCTTCGAGACGCTTGTACAAGTCGCCCAGGCCGTTATTCGCGTCAATCCCGAGTTCCTTGAACAGGTCGGCGTACTTCGCGAAAACATCCTTGAAGAACACGCGCACAAAGGCACCGAACAACACCGGGTCAGAGACCTTCATCATCGTGGCCTTCAGGTGTACCGAGAAGAGGAGTCCCTTGGCCTTGGCTTCGGCCATCGCATCGGCAATGAACTTTTCGAGAGAAGCCATGCGCATCACCGTCGCGTCGAGGATTTCTCCCTTCAGGAGCGGCTTAGCGGCACGGAGTTCGGTAACGGCGCCAGCAGCATCAACGAATTCAATCTTGAACGTATCGGCATCGGCAAGCGTGATGGACTTTTCGTTTCCGTAGAAGTCATCGGCCTGCATGCTCGCGACGTGCGTCTTCACGGAGGCATTCCACGTGCCGTTGCTATGCGGATTGTTACGGGCAAAGTTCTTCACCGCATTCGGGGCACGACGGTCGGAGTTGCCCTGGCGGAGCACCGGGTTCACCGCGGAGCCCTTCACCTTGTCGTAACGGGCGCGGATAACCTTCTCCTCGTCGTTCGCGGGGGCATCCGGATAATCGGGCAACGCATAGCCGTTCTTCTGAAGCTCGGCAATGGCCGCCTTGAGCTGCGGCACGGAAGCCGAAATATTCGGGAGCTTGATGATGTTCGCCTCTGGCTTGAGCGTAAGCGCGCCGAGGAAAGCGAGATCGTCGGTCACGGGCTTGCCGGCAAATGTCGTGCCCGCGGGGAGCGTATCGGCGAAAGCCGCGAGGATACGCGCCGGGAGCGAGATGTTCTTGGTTTCCACGTCGATATCCGCAGTCTTCGCGAAGGCGGTTACAATCGGGAGGAGGGATTGCGTCGCAAGGAAGGGCGACTCGTCAGTGAGGGTATAAAAAATCTTTGCGTTCATACGAGGATAAAGATAGAAAAAGAAAACCCCGGACGGTGAGTCCTGGGGCTTTAATTGTTTAGGGGTAAAGGGAAGGCTCCCCTTGAGTGGGGTGCCTTTGGGGTTAAAAATTTCGCTACGGCCAACAGCTTATCACTTCTATCGAATTACCATCCAAAGTAACATTTTACATCGCCACCATCTCTTCGAGATGCAGTGTGGCATCCTGTGTACTTTTTATTTCCATCCAAATCAACTGTAATTTCTACAGTTTCCCACCCATGCGAGGCTTCTGTTCCATCTAAAGTAACATGACCATTCGCATTATTGCCTGATTCACATCTGATATGGGCTTTTGATTGCCAATCATATTGAACGGGGTGCTCATCAAAACAAAATTCCGTGCCACTGGGATTAGTGAATTCCCAAACATCACTTGCGATTGTCGTTCCGCTGGAACCTGCGGCAAACTCCACACTACAATTTTTCGGTGCACTGACGCCGGCAGAATTTTCAAGAGTGACGGTGTAACTCTTGCTTACCCCATCAGTTCCTGTATCTGTGAAGGCACCAAGATTCACCGTACCATCGCCTACATTAATCCCATTTTGCACGCTGATATCGTCTCCCGTAATGCTGGAGAGACACCAAGGGCTATTTTCATCACAACCAGTGACACCCTGCAAAACAATTTTCACATTGTTCGTTTCACCTACGGTGGCTTTCAGCCCCGTTTTGCAACTAAACGTCGGTACGGTACGAACAGCTTTGACAGATTTTGTACATGTCTGATAGATGTTGTCGTTGCACTGACATTTTACCTTCAATTCTGTTGTATTCATGTTTGTTAGCGTAAAGTTGTAATTGGTTACACCCCCTCCGTTACAACTGGATCCGCAATTAACATTAGTGTAATTGCAATTTGAGCAACTAAAGCCAGTCATCACGGACACGCTAAATGTACTTGCAACATTCAATGGAATTACATCATCGACACTACATTCCAACGGGTCGACCACTTCAAAAGATCCCTGACATTGTGCAGCAGTTTCTCCCATTTTAGTAACCTTATAGGTATGGTTGCCGAGCGAAGTAGGTGTAGTAAAATTGAATCCAAGTCCCCAAGTACCGGAAACCTTTTTTTCACCATCAATGTACAGGTCATATTGTGCATGCGGTGCGTTTGTCGAAGTCAAATTTTGATTGCCGACTCCTCCCTGGATTTTTACACCTGTTGTACCTGTGTAAGTGCAAGAGAATCCACCCCCAGCACTACTGCTCGAAGCGACAGAGCTGCTACTTTCTTCTTCACTGCTGCTACTCTCTTCACTAGAACTGCTACTCTGCTCACTGCTACTGGAGACAACTTCCTTGATTTCAAATTTGCCAGACTCACAGGGGTCAAAGTCGATTGCATCATCGCCCGTGACAGGCTGCAACTTAAAGTAGTACCCAGTCCCTGCCGTCAAAGGATCTTCTTCCGTATTTGCAGCGTCAGAATCCGTATTCACACCATCAGTGCCAACAGTAGCTGCAGTCCCGCTCGTAATATCAGCCACCCAGTTTCCACCCCTTTCGAGAGTAATCTTCCACGGGCAACCGGTCGGAGGGCAATTGCCCACCTTGTACTTAAACTGAGGAAGACCTCCACCAACAAGCCTATCGGGGTTGTCAGTCGTAAGACCAAGACAACTTATAGCAACAGGATCAATTTTCTTCTCGTTTGTTTGGCCACAATTCAGTTCGTCTCCACTCTTTGTTGTCAACGTTACTGTAAACCTATACGTGTCACCTACATGTCCACTCCACGGATTATCCTCGATTGAGAATTTGTACTTTGCGGTATTAGTAGGAGATGCAAGCTCCTCATAATCGCACCCATCATTCGTGCACGTATAGTCAGGAGTTATGTAGTTGTTATTCTCTTGCACAACAAAGGTCCCGACAGTATTAACATAATTTGTCAAATTTGTTGTTACAAGCCAATGGTCTCCTATATACTCCACCTTACTATCCTTGCAAACAGGCGCTTTCGGGCAATAAGAATAGAGCTTGTCGACATTTACAGCACTCCCTTCCAGAACCAGCAACGCAATGCCGTATACCTTTTCAGGATTGAATCCATCCGCATCAAACAGTTCCTCGGCCTTGATGCTTGCTGTCTTAGAGCCACCCGCTTCAAAAGTTAGATAGCCCGATTTGCTATAGTGTACAGGAGCGCCAATGTCTTCTTGGCTCAACAGGTAAATTTCGACGCGGCGACGTTCATTGTTATCTTCCAACTCAACAACGATGTCAGAAGAACGAACGTTCGCAGTTCCCGTCACTAAATTAAAGTTGGTAACAGCGGAACTAACACTAGATGCAATATCACCCAAAAAATCTACAGTTTTTTTGCACTCTTTCTGTTCGCCAACCCAGAAGGCCCCACAATGAGCCCATTCCGACTGAGCAAGGAACTTGTCCTTCTCATCGCCCAGGTTGAAGCAGTCGCCGACTCCGGCTCGAGCAGTTTTTATTTCGACCCCATCCTGGGTATATCCGTGAGCACCCGTCTCCGAGAAATTATAGGAGGGCGAGCATGGACTATAATCGCTGTTTCCTGCACTGCAGGCATCATCGCCTTGATAATAGTATTTGCGATAGCACCCCTTGGCGTCAAACCAGCTTGAAAGCCCAACCCAAGGCAGAACATCCTTGCCTTTGGGAACTACGGCCCCGGGGAACGTTCCCTTGAAAGAACAGCTCAGAGTCGGGTAGGTATCCCAACATTCTGCAAAATAGGTGTCGCTTTTCCAGCCGATGTCATAGAGCTTGATGCTCGGGTCCGCCAAGCGCAGCCCGACATATTCCCCAGTCGGTGAGTAATTTTCCAATTCGAAAACAGCCGTGTAGGTTTCCGGCTGGTCACCATAGTACCTTTCCTTTATTACAGAAACTGTTAGCCGATTTTCAACCACATCAACCGTCAACGTGATCAATGGCTCCGATTGAGGCATAACCAGCGAGTTGCCATCTTTTTTCAAGAATTTTTCATATACATTTTTCGGTTCAGCGTTGTCAAGTAAACGAGCTACAACCTTGGAATCCTTATCAATGTATATGGTAAGGAACAAGCCGTTGCCGGCAGATTCATCGGCATGGATAAAGAATCCAGAATTCGTGACAGTTGACGGTAGACTTGCCTGATTAACAGTGAGCAATCGAGATGGGCGGAACTGAGCTTTGAGATACCCCCTAGTTCCTGCAACAGCCGTGCTCATAAGGGTCACGTTCTGCTTGTTGGCGCCTCTTGCAGCACCGGACTTGAGAGCGATGTAGCCATCGCCATATTCAAGACGATCAAGCGGAGTGTCGGACCCGCTTTCCGCAATCACGTTCCACTTTGCGTTTTCTCCGGAATAGCCTATGCAATATCCGTCGTCCGTACAGTCCATTCCCTTTTTGAACTCATCAAAGAAGCAATGCTTGTCTAGCTCGTTAAAGTGCGCATATACCGCATTGTTGGCTGCACTAATGGCAAACGGAGCGAAGCGAGGTGCATCCGTATTGTCCACAGGGCAATTGTCACCGGTACAACTCCAATAATGGAAACCAGTAGGCTTTGCATCATTTTCGTCGTTATCATCATCATCAAAGGAAAGGCGCACACGTTCACCAGAGAAGACATCTAGCGTGCAAGTTGCACCAATCTCCTTAACATCCGTGCCGAAAGTACACACCTTCTTTAGGCCATTCCTACTAGCCAACGAAGAATGCGAGACTGTAGCCCAAATCTTTGTGCCATTAGGGACATCCTTGCCGGCAAATCCAAACCTGAATGGAATTTGTTGAGCCTTTAAACTTGCGTGCAGATAGCGGTCATCACCTTTGACCAATGTACTCTGCAGCAAGACTTCATCGGGTACAATCGAAATACAACCGTCAGGAACATTGTCCGAGGCGTTCAAGCTAATATCGCTCGCCGTCGCGCAAACCCACCTATTGTTGACTTCCTTCGTTACGCACATCGACCCCGAAATCAACACCCAGGGCTCTACAACATCCTGACATTCAGGCCATTTGGAAACATCTTCCGGGCAGCCGTCGTGCTCGTCGCAATACGCTTGCAATTGTTCCGCAGTTGCCTCTTCTCTGTATACCGTCAGATTGGACTGAATTTGGAGCGTGAGCGTGCCGGGAACACCAACATTATAGCCGACACCTGGGCGGAGAGTAAATATCGCCGTGCCTGATTCGGCTCCCGAAGTCGTAACATTGAACAAGTCGATGTCTTGCTCAGAAGCGTTAGAAGGTATCGAAACATTGCATAGCGACATTGCACAATTAACTGCAGCCGATGCAGGCTGAACATTCCAATCATCGATATCATCGGGTTTTTGGAAATTGACCGTCAAGGTAGCTGCATGCGCAGGGACGTGCAGTTTGACAGTATAGGAATCAGTCGCTTCAAGTTCATGGAACGATTCTTTAAATCCGATGGGCGGGTCCGTGCCCTGGGGGCCGCTCACGATAACGTAGAACTTAACATTCTTGTTGTTGTAGCTGTATGTACAGCGATACTGGCCGGTTGCAAGATTAGCGGGGTCCGACAAAAGGCCCGAAGTAGGCAGACCCGCATCACAGCTGACGTCTCCTTCACTTTTTTCGAATGCCGGATACTTGTTAAGCCGCAAAATGTTGTAGTAATCATCGAGATGCCCCGGAGCATCGGCCGGCAGAAAAATAACCCTCGGTAAAACGATAAAGTCACCCTGCACGTTATTTTCTGCATTGCCGGAAGGCTCGGACTCGTTGTTCTTGTATTGGGACTCTATCGAGACTGAAAGCTGTGGAGCATTCGAAATATAGTAGCTGTCTACTCCGCCAAAATCTATTGAGCTTTCTGAACTGCTCGGGTCACTTGAAGAACTACTGCCGCTCTCTCCCGAGCCCGATCCGCATTTGGCCACACTCACGTCGCATATGAGGCTGGCGTTTGTCAGATCCGCAATGAGGTCTGAATTGGACTCAAACGTCATTCCTGCCGTTTGCATATTGGAAATACGTGCGCAGGTGCTCACCGGGAAATAGAACGAGCCCGTCCATTTGTTGCTTCCCATAAGCGAGCCTACGTCTTTTAGAGAATAAACGAAATAATTATAATGTTCTCCGGAACCCGATTGCTGGATTGTTGAAGCACCATCGGGGAGGTAGACTAGGACGGAAGCATCGGCCGTCGTCGGTGGTAGCGCAATAGTCGAACTTGGTTTATATCTAGGATAAAAAACGAATTTACCCCTAAGCGTCCCACTCGGGTTGCTCAACATTTTTGCGATTTTCCCTTGGTCATCGCTAATCACTAGATAACCATTGAAAAGTTCATCCGCAGCAGAAGAAGAATAGCAATTGTTCAAATCCGTCACGTCCATGTTGTTCAAGTTGTTTTCATCTCCGGTCAACAAATCAACAATGCATTGAGCACTGTTCGCCCTCTGCTTAAGGAGAGTCGTATCCACAGCCTTCAATATATCGGGAACGACATAACTAGAATTACTACAACCAGTTCCTTCTTCCCAAAGGTCGCTGCATGCGGTCTTGGCAGATTCCCCGCAAGAGAAATCCAACTTGTCTTCCGTATATGAACCGACAACATTACCAGTCGTTCTAAAAATCATCCAATGGTCGCTATAGACATCCCACTTTTTTTCGACAGACCAGCTACACCCCATTCCCATAATTCCTGGAGCAACACAATAATTTTCACCCGAATTATACTCACCTTTGTCCCAAGCCTGGAACCCGATTTCTTTTTGTCCTACCCATGTAGCACAACCTTGGAATGCATTATCGAAATTATAGTCCGCCATATCAATGTTGTGTTCTGAGCCATCAGTTGATTTGTACACTTTAAAATATTTGTTATTGTAACTACAATTTACCCCATTGGGCATATAGATTTTAGGCGTCACCGCACCTATACCCGGCTTTTTTTCACCCAAAAACAATTTAAATCCACTTTTAGAGGCATTGTCGATATCGTAATCACTGAAATTAATTTTGTTTGTCGAAGTAGGGAGTAGCCAATCCCTACTTGAAGGCGGTATCCAAAGATTCCCTTTGACCTTGAATTCCGTTGCATTCGCGAGATGTTCATGTAGTTGCACAGTTGCATTTTCACCAAGGCAAAGGTTTCCATCGATTTTAATATCCTTTTGCGACCTCATTGTCAGTTTGTCGCCCAGGTACATATCTTTGGTAACAGTAAGGCCATTTCCGCCAGTACCAATTTGGACTTCGTTTTCAAAGTAGGCATTACCCGTAAAATTCCCGCTAAACGCAGTACCATCACCACCCACATATATGTTGCCGCCCGTGGCACCGGCGTTTTCCGCTTTAAAATCTCCGCCAATGCAGTTATTTTCGGATCCGACGACAATGGTGGTACCGGTCAATGTCGCATTCCCGGTAACAATGAAATTTTTACTAACACCTGTCGGGTTTCCAGTCCAGTTTCCATTGACTACCATAGAAGTCGCATTAATACCACCCGCAGTTTCATCGACGGATCCGCCATAATAGTCGTATTCAAACGAAATCGTTTTAACAACCTTTTCCTTCGGGATATTCACTCGGTATAGGCCATCGACGTTAAGTATCGCAAGTTCATTGTGTTTTGCCGAACCATTTCTAGATTCGCCCTTTGAAAGCAACTTTAACTTGTACGTAGATTTGGATGTGTTCACGCCAACAAGCCAAACCTTAAAGTTCTGCCCCGGGCGAATGAGTTCCGTCAACTGCGAATTCAAGAGAATAGGTACACTATGCCCCTCTTTGAGCTGTTTATCTTCGAACTGCTTAATAAGTGACCCGACGTCATTGCCATGGTAAGTCATCCAAGAACGCGCCGACTCAATACCGGCTATAGCACTTTGGTACGCCTCTCGCTGCAGCATTCGCGAACTAGAACTACGGCCTTCAGACGTAAGCCACTTGAATGTCGCTGTGGCCGCAATAGTTGCTACCAACATGAATAGCAGCACTGTGACAAGTGAAACACCATTTTTGTTCCACATATTCATAAAGCCTCCGTTAGTCTTCGGGTCCATTGCTAGGCAATGCGACAAAAGTTTCCACCCTGCCAGATTCGCCGTTCTGGCTAGTTTTCAAAATAAATTTCATCGCCTTTACGTTCTTTTTTTGGGGAATGCTCGATTCTGGCGACCAATCATCAAAAGTGTAGTTTGCTGTCGCAAGTTGTCTTAATTTCAGCGACTTTATTTTTATCTTGCCATCATGGATTGCCGAGAGATAGTTAACGAATGTAAATGCCATGCAGACATCCTCAATGGTGTTCGCCACACTAAAGCGCATGGTCCTTTTCTCGCTGGCATTTGACGATACTGACGGGTAGAACAGGAAGTCATTCCAGCCTGCAGGAATCGTACCGTCGCTATTTCTGAAACCGATTGACATATGGTCTCTACCGGGAGCAAACATTTGTACGGGATCGGCTTGGTTATCGGCACCCGTATAAGGCAAACTGAACGAAAGTTCATACACCACATGAGGCTTTAACGTGAACTTGTTTTTTTTCTTGGTGCAAGCGGTATTCCACGGAAGAATGTCACTATTGTTTTCGGCAACATAGACTTGATTTCGTTCCGCAGTTTCTGGGGTATTTACATTTGTTGCCGCATTGTCCTCATAGTTGTACGCGAATCCAGATAAAGTGGATATATTGTCATTGTTTTCTACATTCATCATATGGTAGTGAGCTGGCTCATCTACCCTCTGCAAAAGCATGAATTCGTCACCATTGGAAGGTGGGAACAACTGAACGGCATCCTCTGTAACAGAAGGTTTCGCCATGACAAATAAAAGGGAATCCACGTTTTCCGCATAGGTGACGGCTTTTTGCGTTGCACCAGCCACGTCGGTGGCAGAGCAGGGGTCATCTGTGGCAATCGTAGTCTCGGTAGTCACCGTACGGCAAGATCTTTTCAATTTTTTTCCATCCAGCCACCACCGGACCTCTTCAACGGAAACAAAGACTCCATTGTCGCTATACCGAACTCGTCGGAATGACAAATCACTCGCCGAGTTCAGCTTGAAGGACGACTTATCAACTTTATCCGCCGCGGTATTTGCGGGGTCCATATAGACATCATTGTACACAGCGCTGAATTCATTCGCGGAATTCATCGCGCTCTTCGCTCCCATCTGAGCAAGATCATCCTTCATTATTGCAGCCACGTTCTCGGCGACTTCGGATGCCTTGAGCATGCTCTGCGTACGGATGCGCATCTTGGTGGAATCACTGAACGCCTGCCCCGCCACAATGACGACAATCCCCATGATGGCGATGTAGACCATCAGCTCCATGAGGGTAAAGCCCGCCTTGCGGGAGCCCGACATATGTTTGCGACCAGCCAGATTCATCGTTTCCTCATATACGTTGCGCATAGCGAAAAAACACGGGATGCATACCTACACATTCCGTATCTAGAAAAATAAACTTTTTTTTTCAAAACGGCTCAAATCACGCAAAATTTTGCATTTTTTTTCAGCAAAAACGTGATTTTGAGCGCATTTATGCGCCAAAAACGGCCTACCGAATTACGGAAGACACGTTGATGGACTGCGTGGACCCCTTGAACTGCCACGAAACCTGCACACTCACCTGTTTCGCATACACGTGGCTCACCGGCTCGTATATCGACTCGCCCGCCGCCGTGTAGTCATTTGTTGGAGCAACTGTCACGGTCGGGGTGTACTCGATGGTCGACGTTCCTCCGCCCACCTTGGTCCCCCTCTCCCAGGAACGGGAAATCTTCTCGAGTTCGAAACTCGTCGACGAAGTCGGGGCCGAAGGAATCGATTCAATGCCGATGCGGTTCAGCGAATCGAGCACCTGCTGGGCGACCTCGATGGCGCCGTCGCGTCCGCGGATACGCAAAAGCGCCTCGCGGTTGCCAACCTGCATGTGCAACAGCGCGAGATACAAAAAGCCGAGGACAAGAGCGGAAATGAGCACTTCCGTTATCCCGAATCCCTTCTTGTTTTTCAAGAGCTTTTCCATAGCACCGCCTAACGAATTTCCCAGCTGGAGCCGGAATTGTAACTTAACTTATAGGACATCGAAAACTTTGTCTGCTCCTTTACCGAAGCCATCAAACGGTCCGTCCCTCCGTACCGCACCATGAAGCACCCCTCCGGAATCGGCGACACGCCTATTTTCGGAGCAAGCTCGACCTTGTTCTGTGCATAGCGGTCCACGTCTCCGGGGCACGTCCCCTCGCTCGACGGGAGGAACTTGTTCGGCGGATCCATCGACATCTGCTCGACGACTTCGTCCCCAGATCCGGTACAATCCCCCTTGTAGGCCTTCAGCGTCCTGTTGTCCGATTCGACCTTCACGCACAACGTTGTATTCATCCGCGTTGTCGTGTTGGCGGCGCGCTCCATAAAGGCGGTCACGTTGATGCCCGCGTCCTTGATGCGCGCGTTTTGTACAGCCGTCTGAAAGCCCGACACCCCAACACCAGCAAGAATCCCCATGATCGCGACGACCGTGAGCATTTCCACAAGGGTGTACCCCGCCTTCAGGGTGCCATTTTTTTTCATTTCTTTCCTCCAGAACGTTCCAACCTGTTGCTAAGCATAAAGTTAGAACAAACCGCCACCCCTAGATAGGGCGCCACCTAATAAATATATACTGATTTTCCCAAAAGCGGTTAACTTTTGTTTACAAATATGAAATTCGTAAGAATTTTTGCGAATTTCGCCGTTTTTTGGAACTATTTGTTACGGGACTTGCCGAGCGTGCCCTTGGCGTACTCGTGGATGCAGGTCACCGAGGCCCGCTTGCAGGGTGTATTGTTGTCGTAAAAAACCACGCGGTCGTTGTGGAAGACCTCGTTCACGACCTCCTTGGCAGCCGCGTTCGAGCCCTTGTTGTACGTGATGTCGTAAAAAATGTCGTTGTCACGGGTGACCACGCGGATTTTGGCATCGAACTTGTAGGGACCGTGCTTGCCCGTGAGGTGGAAACCGTAGGGGATTTCCTCGAGCACCAAGTGCGGGATATTGCCCGGCAGGGGCGGTTCGTACTCGATATCGTCCCAGTCCTCCGCCTCGCCGTTGTCGCGGGCCTTGAACCAGCCCTCGGGTTCAGCCTCGTTGGCGTCGCTCATCGCCATGTTGAGGCTAGACACATAGCTGTCGCGCACAAGCGCCAGTTCTTCTTTAAACTGGTGGTAGGTGTCCATGTCGCCGTCGTAAGCGAGGGCGGCAGAAGCCATGGCGGCCACAAAGGCAAAAGAGGCAATATAGTGTTTCATACGGGGTAATTTAGCAAAAATCGATTCCCGGGAACCACCATTTTGCTATATTTGGGGCGCACAACCTGCCCAGGTGGTGGAATGGTAGACACTGGGGACTTAAAATCCCTTGGGGGCAACCTCGTGCGGGTTCAAGTCCCGCCCCGGGCATTAATTTCGAGGCTTTATGATCGAATTCTACCCGAACAGCATTTATTACCCGCGCGAAGCGGTCGAAGAGAAGCTCGCCAAGGGCGAACTCGCCAAAACGGAAGAGCACCTTATGGGCTGGACAGAACGCCACCGCGGCGAAATCTGGGACTGCGCCCGCGACGACGCCGACGAACCCACCGACGAGATCCTTTTGGACAACCTGCGCGCCCTGCTGCTTTGCAAAGGCTCGTTGCAGCCCGCCGCCGAGATGGGCGACATGATCAAGGAAATCACCAAGGAAGTGTGGTACCGCAACGAGAACGGCCCAGAAGCGCCCGACATGGTCGCCGCCGAGTGGCGAGCCAAGTACCTCACCAAGTGGCGCGAGGCCCGCATGTTCGAGGCCTTTATTTTGATTGAGAAGCGTGCAGCGCAGCTGCTCAAGATTCTCAAGGGCTAGTTTTTAGAATACTCCGCCAGCCAGCGGATGGGAACCCAAAATTCAAGTTTGCCAGAAGCGCACTTGGTGTAGCGCCAGTAGTACTTGATGTGCTCGGCAAGGCGGTTCTTGAAATCTTCGTCCTCGGTATTGGAGAACACGAACTCCTTGAGTTCAAACTGGCCCAACGAATCGAGGGAGAGGCGGACCCCCACAAGGAGGTCGTCACTTTTGCTACCATGATCACCGCCCTTAAAGCCATGCTTGGAGGATTTTTTGCTTTTGCGTAGATTTTTGAAATGCTCGGTGGCGAGGTAGTGGAGGCCGGCGGCCCTCCCCTGCAAAAACTTCTCGACCTGTTCAATATCGCGGCCCGACGTATTCTCGAGCACGTACATGTCGTCGAGGCCGGGCATCACCACGCGGCCGGTAAAGCTCTGCAAATTCTCTTCGGGCTCGGGGGCTATTGAAATTTCTGGCGTGGGGAAGGCGTTTCGCGGGATGGTATATATGACGTCGAGCAGGGCGACAAACACCAGCAGCAACAGGATGACGGGAAAATTCCGTTTTAACATAGGGACCCGTTACTCGATGGCCTTGATGCAAAGCTGCATGGACTTGCGGCCGTTGTAGTAATTCCAGGTAGGCTCAAAAATTACGGTGACCTTGTGGTCGGCGCCAATGTGGGACTTGCTTTTGCGGAGTCCAAAACCGATTGCCGGGAACACGCGGCTCCCGCCCTGCGAAATTTCCATTTGCAGGTGCCCGCCGCGGAGCTCGCGCATGCGGTGGACCTTCACGTTCTCGGCGCGGAACGTGGGGTACGGGAAATTTCCTCCAAAGGGTTCCATCAGGTCAAAGTAGTCGAGCACGGTGCGCTCGGGGAATCCGTCCACCGTCAGTTCGCGGAGTGCCACCTGGATGTCGAAGGAATGGGACTCGTCGCAGGGTTGCGCCTCGCCTGTGTAGCCCTGCTCGGCGGCGGACTTTTCGAGCCGTTCGCGGAGCTCCGTTATTTTGTCTTCACTGAGGGAGAAGCCCGCGGCGTTTTGGTGGCCGCCCCAGCGGTCGAACAGTTCTCGGCTCTCGAACAAGGCCTTGTGCCAGTTGAAGCCGGGAACGGCGCGGGCGCTCGCGTGCGCCATGCCGTCGTCCACCGAGAGCACTGCCGCCGGGCGGTCAAACACCTGGGCGAGCTTCGCCGACACAATACCGATGACGCCCACGTGCCACTTTTCGCCGGCGACCACAAGCACAGTCGGAATCCTGTCACCGTAAACTTTTTTGACCTGCTCCATGGCCATATCGGTAATCTCGGCCTCTTTTTGCTTGCGGCTCGCGTTCCAGTTCTTGAGCTCGGCAAGCAGGGCCGGAGCTTCACTCTTGTTGTCGCAAAGGAGCAGCTTGAGCGCCGGGTCGGGGCGTTCCATGCGGCCGGGCGCGTTAAGGAGCGGGGCGATTTTATACATGACGTCAATACCGCCCACGGCGCTGCCGGGCTTCATGAGGCTCGCGTACATGGCCTGGACTCCGGGCCACTCGCTTTTTTGGAGGCGGCGCAGGCCCGACTTGGTAAAGTAACGGTTCTCGGGGGTCATTTGAACCAAGTCGGCCAAAGTACCGAGAGCCACTAGGTCGAGGTACTGCGTGGGCGTAGGGAGACCGAGCCTCGCGTAAAGCGCACACATGAACTTGTAAGAGACTCCCACACCGCAAAGTTCGGGATTCCCGTACGAGTCGCCATCTTGGTGCGGATCCAGCAACACATCGCTAACCGGGAGCCCGTCGCCGCTGGGCTGGTGGTGGTCCATGACCATCACGGCCATGCCCAGCTCCTTGGCATGGGCAATCTCGTCGTTGGCGGTAATGCCGGTATCGACAGTAATCACGTAGCGCGCCCCCGCCTCGTACATCTCGTCGACAGCCGAACGCGAAAGTCCGTAACCGTCGCCAAAGCGGTTCGGGAGACGCCACTCCGATTCAATGCCAATGTGCTTGAGACCTCGAGTCAACAACGTCACCGAGGTCATGCCGTCCAAATCGTAGTCGCCAAAAATAAAGACCTTCTGGTGCAGGTCGCGCACATTCAAGACCCAGTCAATGGCCTTGTCCATCCCAAGGATTCCCATCGGGTCCAGCACGTCGTCTTCGGAGCCGTGCAAAAGACGGTTCGCATCCACCACATTCTTGATGCCGCGAGAAACCAGGAATCGCGCCACCAGGTGCGGAATCTTGAGTTCCTGCGAGAGCGTGGATGCAACCAGATCTTCCATTATTTGGAGCCCTCAAAAAGCTTGATAGAAAGGGACTGCAACAGCATCGTGGGGACAGTCCTGCGGCTCGCCACGCGCGACAGAGTCTCTTGCACCGTTTCTAGGGCGCGGTCCAACGCCGACGCATCCACACGCGGGTAGGCATCGATGTTCACAAGCGCCGTCGTCGCCGGGATGCGCAGTTTGGCTCCCGACTGCTGACGCAACAAATCCGAGATGAGGAACGAAAGGACTTCTAAAAAGCGCATTGCATCGGAAGCTTCCTCAACGCCCGCCTCGCCCAGCTCCTTGAACGCCTCGTAGTACTCGTTGTTGAGGGAGTGCTTGAGGTACTTTGCCGCCAGTTCGCACCACGCCTTGCCATGCTCCACGTAATAGAGCGCTTTACCGGGGGATCCCACAGCCAAGCCCACCACATCGTCGGTCACGTCGCTTGGGTCGGCATCTTCGCCCAACAGTCTGAGCGTTTCGCTTTTAACTTCGTCGTCACTGAGCGGCAACAAGTGAAGCGCAAGGCAGCGGCTGCGGATAGTCTGCAGCATTTTTTCACGGGACGAGGTCGTCAAAATAAAGTACGTGTCGGGCGGGACTTCTTCCAAGGTCTTTAAAAAGGCGTTCGCCGCCGATTCGTTCATGCGGTCGGCCTCGGCAACGATGACCACACGCACGCGGTCCCCTTTGAGGACAAAGGAGTTCGTCATGGTGCGAATCAGTTCAACCGAAATCCCGGCGGCGGCACTAAAGATGTCAATGCGATAGGGGTTTTTAAAAATCTCTTCGATGTAGGCCTGCTTAAAATCCTGGACCGTCTTGGCGGTGCTGCCGGCAGAGACGTCACTGGCGTTTCGGGCCCCGGCTTCCTTGGCTTCCATGGGCACAACCCAGCTGTCAGTCACGCCCACGTCGGCCGCCATTTTGCAACCAAAGCAATGACCACACGGGCGCACGTTGGGGTCGGAGCACTGCAGCGCCTTGGCGAGCTCAATGGCGAGCGCCTTTTTGCCAATGCCCACCGGGCCGTCAATGAGAATGGCCTGCGGGAACCGGTTTTCACGGAGCGCCGACATCAGGCGGATCCGCTGACGTTCCTGGGAAACAGGGCCATTTAGTCTATACTCGATCATTTTGTCTTCAACCACTGGAGGGGATCCACGGTCTGGGTCCCTTCGCTAACTTGAAAGTACAATTTAATTCCATTTAGGCTCGCGATATCGCCCACTTCGCCAATTTCTTCGCAATTACGGACCTCCTTGCCCTCTTGCACGCGAATGGAACGCAAGTGCCCGTACACAGAATAAGTTCCGCCCTCGTGCTCAATAATCACCGAAGGACCACGACCATCAATCTCGGAAACCATGACCACCGTGCCCGGTGCCGCTGCACGAACGGCGCCTCCCCTCTTACCGCGAATCTCGACACCCAGGTTGCGGGTGGCAATGTGCAAAACCGGGTGTTCCTGCAAACCATACTGGCTAATGATTTCACCCTCCAACGGCATGCACTTGGGTCCCTTGACGCTCGCGGCGATGGTCTTTTTGGGTTTGGTAATGACCTTCTCCTTTTTCTTGCCCTTCGCCTTCTTGCGCTCGGCCTCAGCCTTCTTGGCGGCCTCAATCTCTTTTTTGCGTTTTTCTTCGAGTTTCTTGATCAAGGCGAGCATCGTCTTTTGGTTGCGCTCGAATTCCTCGAGTGCCTTGCGCTGCATGGCCTTGTCGTGCTTTAAGCTCATGAGCATTTGCTCTTGCCCGCTCATCTGGTTCAACAGTCCCTTTTCTTCGGCGGCCTTTTTGGTACGCATGCTGACAAGGTCAACAAGGTGTTCGGACTGCTGCTGTTTCATTTCGTCACGTTCCCGAACCATGCGGGTGAGCGTTTCGACTTCTTCTTTGTCTTGGTACAGAATGTGGTGGACCCAGTACGCCTGGCGCTCGGGGTTACCCTCTTGCGTGAGCAGACTGTACAATGCCTTGGCCTCGGTGCTGCGTCCGCTCACATACAGTGTGCGAATGCGGCGTTTCATGACCTCCTTGCGCACGGCAATCTTCGAATCCAAGGAATCGATGTCGTGAGCCAGCTGCTCTAGGGCTCGCTGCACCATGACTTCGCTCTTGGAGAGCTCGTTAATGTAGGTTCGCGTCTGGTTCAGGTTCTGGTCCAAAAGCGAGATGGTATTGAGCACGCCCTTCTCTTCGTTTTCGAGTTGCGCAATCTCCTTGCGTTTTTTCGCCAAGTCGGTCTCGAGTTTTTTGAGGGCAGTCTTCTGTTCCTTGATTTGCGCGTCCGTCTTTTTGGGGGCGCCCACAGAGACCCCCACAAAACAGCAAAGAATAACAGCCAATAGACGGAGGGCAAGCGGGCGCATTTTTAATCCTGTTCGTTCCGCTTGGCAAGCAAGAAACCGCGCACCGTGCGGAAGCTAAAGTACGCCGAAAGCGCAGTCACCAAAACGACCACCATTGCAAACATGAGGCCAAAGCCACCCAGGTAGACCCCGAACATCGGGACTGCCTCCGAAAGGGAATTCACAAGAACCACAAGCAGGCTCACCGCCATGCCGCTCCCAACAAAACCCTGCATAAGGCCTTCGAGCACAAACGGGAATTCAATGAACAGGTAACTCCCACCCGCGAACTTCATGTTCTCGACCAGGAGCTTGCGATTCAAAAGCGAAAGCTTTACAGAGTTGCAAATGATGAGCGAGAGCGTCACCAGCAAAAGGATGCTCAGGCAAATGGGCCAAAAGATCAGTTTGAATTTCCATGCCGAAATTTTTTCGACCCACTCCACAGGAGCCTGGACCTCCTCGAACGTTCCGCTTCGCATCAGTTCGTTCTTCAGCTTGACGAGTTCCGAGGGCTTGCGGCTTTCGTCATCCAGCTTTACCCTGAAAAACGGGGGGATCGGGTTCCCCTCGACCAGTTCCAGCATCTCTCCGTCAAAATGGCGGCGGAAATCCGCCAAGGCGGAGTCGGCGCTCACGAACTCCACGGCGCCCACATGCTTGGAATGCAAGAGGCGGTCCTGTATGACCTTGATGGAGTCCTGCGGGAGCTCCCCGGGCAAAAAAGCCTCGATGGTGTACAAAGTCTTTTCGGCAGCAAGTACCCGCATCACACCGCCAAACGCGGCCAAAGAAGCGGCCAAAAGCAGGGAACACAAAAAAATCGTGATGAGCGACGGCAAAATGACCGTCCGCTGCTGCTTCCAGCCACGGAAAGATTCCAGTATTAAGTAACCTAATTGTCCGAACACGCCTGGAATATAATTATTTTTGTACTTGTTCTTAACGGGGCATTTATGAAACACATCGGATTAAAGATTACCGCATTTATCTTTGCCATCGCTCTATGGCTTTATGTAGTGTCCCTGAACTCGTTCCAGCTCACCATGGAAGTGCCTGTTCGCCTGGCCAGGCTGCCCGAGAAGCTCGCCATTGCCTCCAAGCCTCCCCAGACTATCGACATCACCGTCGAGGGCGCGACCTTCGACTTGATGCGCATGCGCGCCCGCATTGCCCAAGGCGATACGATGGTGGCCTCCGTGGTCATTGACCTGCAAAACGCCGAACTCGGCAGCTCGCGCGTCCACTTGACCGCCAAAAACTTCCAGGCCCCCAATTTCCCGAACATCAAGTTCGTGGAACCCGACAACCAGCTCCTATTCATTGACCTGGAACTGGACACTCGCATTGAGCGCGACATCCCCATCCACTCCAACGTTACATTCAATACAGCCGCCGGTTACACACAAACTGAGGAAGCGACCCTGTCGCCTAGCTTTGTCACCGTTTCGGGAGCCCGCAACGCTATCGCCCGTATTTTTGAAATCCAAACGGACTCCCTCCACATGGACACTCTCAAGCAAAGCAAGAAGATCTCTGTGCCACTCAAGTTTGACTCGTTCCCCGCCTACGTGACACCGAGCGACTCGAACGTCACCATCAACGTGGATGTGCAAAAGGTGGCCAGCAAAGAATTCAAAAAAATCCCGGTACAACTTATTGGTCATTTCGACAAAAGCCTTTACAAGCTGGTCCCGGATTCCGCCACCGTCAAAATCACTGGCGCCGAGCACGTGCTGGATTCCATCAACAAAGAGAACCTAGAGATGTTCATCGAGTTCAACCGATTCGCCATCGAAGACGTCGACAGTTTGCCTCCGACCTTAAAGCTCATGCTTGACCCCAAGGTCAACCGCGACATGTCCATCAAGGCAGCCGAAATTATACCCGACAAAATCGCCCTCGTCAAAAAAGAAGTCAAACCCTTTGTCTACAAGACCAACGAGGAATACGGCGAAGAAGAGGACGAGGGAGAGTAACCATGATTTGGCTTGGCATTGAATCCAGTTGCGACGAGACCGCCTGCGCCGTTTTGAAGGACGATCCCCTTACGGTTCTCTCGAACCCGCTCTACAGCCAAATCGACGAACACGCCCTGTATGGCGGCGTAGTTCCCGAGATTGCCGCGCGCGCCCACCTGCAAAAGATTGCGCCCATTGCCGAAGCCGCCGTCAAGGAGGCAGGCGTTCAGCTCACCGACATTGACGCCATCGCTTTTACCACAGGTCCCGGCCTCATGGGGCCGCTCCTCGTAGGAGCGAGCTTTGCCAAGGGACTCGCACGCGATTTGCAGATTCCCGCCTACGGCATCAACCACCTCGAAGGGCACCTCGCGGCCGCATGGCTCAGCAACCCCGACATTGAACCGCCCTTTTTGACTCTTACCGTTTCGGGCGGGCATACTGAACTCGTGATGGAAGAACCCGGGTTTAAATACACAAGCATCGGCCGTACCCGCGACGACGCCGCCGGCGAAGCCTTTGACAAATGCGGAAAACTGCTCGGGCTCAAGTACCCTGCAGGAGCCACCATCAGCAAGCTCGGCGCCAATGGCAACCGCAAGTTCGTGGAATTCCCGCGAGCCCTCAACACGCACGACAGCTGCGAGTTTTCGTTCAGCGGTTTAAAAACAGCTGTGCTGCGCTATACCGAAACGCACGACCCCGAGTACATCCAAAGGAACCTGGGCGACATTTGCGCCAGCCTCGAGGACGCCATCGTGGGGAGCCTCGTCTCCAAGACGGTCAACGCCCTTAAAAAGACCAAGATGAAGACTCTTGTGATGGGAGGCGGCGTTAGCGCCAATGCCTGGCTGCGCACACGCCTGCAGGACTATTGCAGCAAGCACGGCATCCGTTTTTGCGTCCCCGACAGGAGCCTCAGCACCGACAACGGCGCCATGATTGCCGCCGCTGCCATCCGCAGGGTCAGGCAGAACAAACTCACGTCCATTGACGTGGTCAAACCCTGGATGCCTTTGGCAGTTTAGCGAGTTTTTGCTCACACGCTTTTGCATACCCCTACTTTTTTTGCCCACTTGAATCTATATTGTAAGTATGAGTTCCGGAGTTTCACATAAGGCATTAAGGTCTGCCATGGCGGTTGCCGTCATGGCGGTTTGGGGTTTTGCCCAGGACCTGACAAAGCCCGTCAACGACGTGGACGTTTTTCGCCCCGAAAAGCGCGAAGCCAACGTGCAGCTCGTAGACTCCAGCAAGCAGAACTCCATCCTTTTGAACGTGGACATCTTTGGAAGCCTCGACGTGCAGTCGTACTACATTCTGTGGGACGACGTCGACCTCTCCGAAGACATGAAGAAACTGATGACGACCCGCGACTTTGCGCGAGACGAATTCTTTATGCAGAATATTGACCGCGAACAGTTCGAGCAGGAGCGCCTGCTGCAGCTGTTCGAAGACAAAAAGCGTCAGTACTTTATGATTTTCCCCGAGGAAGCCCTCAAGGAACTGCAAGAAAAGCAGGACGAAGAGAACTAGGTCTGCTGCCATGTTTTCTTTGGAACGTGATTTTGGCGATTGGGAACTGAGCGGTTTCAGCGGAGCGCCAGCCAAACTGTTTGCACAAATAGAAAGCACACACGCCACAATGAAGGCGCTCGCCTTGGCAGGCAAAATTGCACCGGGGACTCTGTTTGTCGCCGACGCGCAAACAAGCGGGCACGGGCGGCACGATCGCACCTGGGCATCCCCCGCCCATAAGAACCTCTATTTCAACCTGTTGGTCCCTCTCGAGGGCGTCCCCGCCAATCGCTACAGTCAAATCACGCAAGTAACGGCATTGACATTCGCCGAAGTGTTCAGTGCACTGCAAAAAGATGCAGGGGACAACGCCGCCAATACGCCCATTACCGTAAAATGGCCAAACGACATCCTCTACGGCAAAAGCAAGTTCTGCGGCATCCTCGCCGAAGTCGTATTCATGCCTGGCGCAAAGCCCGCCCTCTGCATGGGAATTGGCATCAACGTCAACAGCGACCCCGCCGACTACGCATTATTGAATCGCGAGGTCACCACGCTCAAGGAGATTGCCGGCAAGCCCATCAACCGCGAAAAACTGTTGCAGGCACTCGTTGCAAGTTTAGAGCGCGCCCTCGGGCAATTCAAGGCATTCGGCATAGGCCCGTGGGTCAAAGCATGGCGCAAGATGGACCGTTTCATTGGAGCGCGCGGGACCATTGTGGTCAACAACCACTGCACCGACCAGAACCGCGACGGCGGCGAAGGTGTCACAAAAAAAACAGGCGTCATCCAAGACATGAACGACGACGGGAGCCTGTTGTTTAAATGCGACGACGGCGAAGTGCAAACAGTCTACTCTGCCGACCTCGAAATCTAAAAAAGAGTATAGCCTTAAAGTTTGCGTTTAAAGTAAACGCTGCCCACGAGCGAAACGGCAAGCACCACGATCATCGCGGTAAGGCCGATGTTCGCCATTTCAAAGTAGGAGCCCGCATAACCGGACTCTATCAATATGATGAGCGCCACGGCCAGCACAGCAGCGGCAGAGCCCAACCGCTGGAACAACTTGACCTTGTCCTGGGTAGAAAAATTCTTATCAGTAAAGGGCATTGACGTCTCCTCCAAGGCAAATCCATACCACAAGGCCAATCATCACCAAGACGCTCACAGCGACGTTCGCAAGGAAAAAGTCGCGATTCATTTTGTCGAGGTCATCGGACTTGCGGAACAAATGGATATAGGTAATAGCGGCAATCATGAGGGCGGTCACCGCCCACCAGGCGATTCCCATGTGCCATACAAAACCGAACGTCACGCACAGGGCGAGCATCGCCACGTGGCTCCAAAAGGCGATTTGCAAGGCACGTTTGCGGCCAAAGCGGGCGGGCACCGAATGGAGACCCATCTCGCGGTCAATTTCCTCGTCCTGCGTCGCGTAAATGATGTCGAAGCCACCCATCCAAAGCATCAAAATGAACATGAGAAAAATCGGGAACACCGCGAATTCGCCACGCACTGCAATCCAGGCACCCAGCGGGCTCATACCGATGGCAAATCCCAAGAACCAGTGGCAAAGCCAGCTAAAGCGTTTCCAGTAAGAATATGAGAGCAACAGCAGCCACACCGGGAGCGCGAGGGCTCCGGCGAGCGGTTGCAGCATGTAGGCGAACGCCACGAAAAGCGCCCCGTTAAAGGCAATGAACGTCACCACCGCCTTTTTGCTCATGCGACCGGCAGGCAGATGGCGTCCCGCCGTGCGCGGGTTCTTTGCGTCTATCTCGGCATCGGCAAGGCGGTTGAAACTCATGGCGCTGTTGCGTGCCGTCACCATGCAGCCCAAAATCAAAAGGACCATCTTGGCTATCTCGGCAGGTTCCATCCCGCGAAATCCGTTGGCCGCCACCCACATAGAGCCAAGGGCGAACGGCAGCGCAAAAAGCGAGTGGCTAAAGCGAACCAGGTGACCAAATTCCAGAATCTTGTTCAGCATTATTTTGCAACGCCTCTATTTTCGTCGCCGGTCCACGCCGGCACAATTCCGTCTTCAACGCCAAGATGCTTGAGGACCTTCGCCACCACCGTGTCGACCAGTTCCTCAATGCTCGAGGGCTTGTTGTAGAACTGCGGCGAGGCAGGAATCACCACTGCGCCCGCGCGGGTCACGCGTTCCATGTTCTCGATGTGGATCAGGTTATAAGGCATTTCCCGCGGCACAATTACCAATTTGCGGCGCTCCTTGAGGCAGACGTCCGCTGTACGGACCAACAGGTTGTCCGACGTACCGGAGGCAATACGGCCAAGCGTCCCCATGGAGCAGGGCACCACAGCCATGCCTGCGTAATCGGCACTGCCGCTCGCACATTCTGCAAAGTAGTCCTGCACGTCGCATACCTTTTCGCAATAATCAAAAAAACGGAGTTCACCCTCGTATTCCATCACTTCGCGGCCAGGCGCCGTCACGATTGCCGTCACAGCATGTCCAAGCCTTTTCAAATGCATGGCGACACGCGTTGCGTAAATGGCACCGCTTGCACCCGTGACGCCCACAATAAAGCGGTTCACTTAGCAGCCCCCTTGCGCAGCAAAACGCGGTAGGCGACACCCCAAAAGCAGGACTTTACATGCACCAGTTCAAAACCGTTCTCTTCGGCGAGCTTCACAAAATCCTGCACCGGCAAAAAACGGATGACTGAATTCACCAGGTATTCGTAGGCTTCGCGCTTGCTAAAAAAGGCGCCAAGCACCGGGATAAACAACGGTGCCAGGCACTTGTAAAAGAACTTGTTGAACGCGTTCCGCGGGGAGAAAAACTCGAGAATCTGCAAGTAGCCCCCAGCCGAGAGCACGCGCGCCGATTCCTTGAGTCCCTTGTTTGCGTCGGGCAGGTTCCGCATACCAAAGCCGTTCAACACCACGTCAAACGCACCATCGGCAAAAGGCATATTCATCGCATCCAGCTGCACAGGCTTTGCCGCGGTCTTTTTGCCGGCGGAGCCCTTCAGCATCTCATACGAAAAGTCACCGAGAATCGACACGTCCTGCTTGCCATTGAACTTTTCGTAAGTCACGGCAAAGTCACCCGTACCGCCGCACAGGTCCAGCAAGCGCTTTCCTGGATTCATCCGTCGGAGTTCGCGGCAGCACGCCCGGCGCCAAAGCACATCTTGACCACAGCTCAAAAAGTGGTTCAAAAAGTCGTAACGGCTGGCAATGCCGTCAAACATCTTTCGTACAGGGCTCATCATCAAAGCACAATATAGAAAAGCGGCGGGGCCAAGCCCGCCGCAACCATAAACATCAGCAGCAATCCTTACTTGAAGGTCGCCGAAATCGTGAGCCCATCGGTCACCGTCACCAAATGCGGGTTTTCCGTAGAACCGTCGGACCATCCAGAGAATATCGTTCCGCCAACAGGCATCGCGGTCAGTTCCATTTGCACACCGCCAAAGAACTTGCCAGAATAGTTCGTCGAGTTGGCGGTATTGCCCGGAAGGTTCATGCCTTCCATAAGCACGATGCCGCCCGTCGATGAGATCGTTACCGTAGCCGAGCCAGACGTGCCGAATTCGGATTCGTACTGTTGCCAAACCACGGGATCGCGTTCCTTTGCCCAGGCGGCCATCTTAGAGCCGTCCGTGTCAAAATGGCCATAATCGCTACGACGGCCTTCATACTTTTCCTTGTCACGTTCAATGTCGTTTGCGTTCATCGAAGCAGCCATCGTCTTCACAATGGACTCGGCGCGCGCGCCAGTCAGGTAGTTCTGCAGCATTACGGCAGAATGGTTAATGAACAAACGCTTGAAATCCGGGTTCAGGATCAGCTTGTTGTAGAAGGTGGGGAAGCAGACATCCGCTGTGCAGCCACTGTTTCCACCCTTCTTAATCCAGCTGAACATGTTCGTGCTGGAGCTAAAGCCGCTCACGGTCCATTGCCAGTCAAATCCGTGGTCCAAGTCATAGACCATAAACTTCCACAAACGATCCGGAGCCTTCCAGGCGCGGACATTGTTGTTTGGCCAGTCGCCATTATGGTAATAGATTTCAGCAGCCATGTAATCGGCAAAGTTGCCCACATCCATAAGACCCTTCACCGTGGCATACGAAGCATTGTTCGCTCCGCTAAAATCATTGGCGGCAACAAAAGCAAGGAGCGCTTCGTAATCAGCCGTCGTGCCATTGCTAGCCGTAATTTCTTTACCCAGGTGCTTAATCATATTCACCGTAGATGCGTCAATTCCATAGTTCGACTCAACGAAGTTCTTGTTGAAGCGTTCACGCATATCGTGAATTCCATAATACTTTCCATTGTAGAACACCACCACCTGGCGGCTACGCTGGTAGTCAACACCGCTGCCCTCGAGCAAGGCGCCGCCCATGGCATCGGCAAAGTAGTCGCTCACAAAGCGGTTGCCGTTGTTGCGCAGGTTGAATCCCTTGTACTTGTCGTTCTCGCTCTTGCGCGTTTCAAACAGCGGGTAATGGAGCCAACCTTCCTGGTATTCTTCGCGCATCACAATGGCGACAGACTTTTTGTCTTCGAGACGGCTCCAGCCACCCATCAGAGAAATTCCGGCTTCGATTTCCCAAGCAAGTTCCTTGGAAGAACTGCCCTTGTCAAAGTATTCCACATGCACAGGGAATTCAACATCTTCGTAAAGGCCTGCCGGGGCGCAGTCGGGGCCACAGCCGCTCGTGCTGGCTTTCACGTAGTGCTTTTCAAAGAACGAAGGATCTACGGTCACAGCGACCACAGGCATATTCACCGTCTCGCCAATGAAGAAGGTCTTGGTGATCACATCCTTGGTAACCGTCCCTTCCTTAAAGGCTGCGCAACGGAAGACCGTGTTCGTAGAAATGGTAATGGGGTTATTGAATTCGGACGAAGATGACGTCGGAACAGAGCCGTTCTGCGTACAGCGGAGTTTTACGCCTTCGGGAAGACTCTTGGGCGGGTTCAAAGTTAAAACTTCTTTGTAGAAGCCGGACTTGATGGCACTCATATCGACTTTCGGAGCCATTCCCTCATAAGCCGTAGAATTCGTATTTACAGCCTCCGGAGTCGGCTTGTCGAAGAACTTCCAAATGCTGCCGTCGGTAATACCGTAGCTCATGCCGCTCTGGATTGTCGGGTACTTTACCGAGTCGCGGATACCATAGTACGGGTCAATCAAGTAAACGGTCCCGCTGTCTTTGTCCATTTTCCAGTTCGTGTGCGTGCGCGCATGGGAGGTGTCCGAATCAGCGCCGGCGCCCTGAACCTCGGGAATGTCCTTCTTATCGCAAAAAACGATTCTGAACTTTTTAGGCTGAATAACTTCATTTCCGAAAACCCACTTGCGCGCGGCCTTCAGGTTCTCGACGAGGGAGTATCCCTTGAGGTTGGCGGGTTCGGTTCCCGCGTTGTAAATTTCGACCCAAGATCCGTCGTCGCCTTCGGAGTCATTCCAGTTCAGGTTCAGCGGAGAAATCTCGGTAATGCGCAATGCGGACTCGCCGACCCAGTGAAGGGTGGTGTCCTCGGGGATTAAAATCGTGTCAGCGACCCAAGTCGTTTCACCTGTCTCGGTAACATGCATCACGGTATCGATATCCCTGTGCAGTACAATGGTATCGCCCGTAACAGGATCCACCTTCACAACATCAGCCAAACTTTCGTACGGATCCGAGGAAGAATCCTCGCTAGAACAGGCAACGAGGGCGCCGAACCATAGTCCGCATCCCAACATCACAGATAATTTAATTTTCGTCAAATGGCGCACGCTGACATCTCAAAAAAATGGTTTGTTGCAAAGCCTCGCCCTGCAGAACCCAATCTTACAACCCTACCCCTAAATTTAGAAGATTATGGGAAAAAAGCAAAAAAAGTAAGGTAATATTCTATTTACCCTTGACAAGAATCACACATTCTGCTATCTTTGGCTCTACTAATGGTTCTGTAGCTCAGTTGGTAGAGCAGTGGACTGAAAATCCGCGTGTCGTTGGTTCAATTCCAATCGGAACCACGAAGACCCTCGACGAAAGTCGAGGGTTTTCTTTTTTTTACACAGATTGTCTTGATTGCCTTAAATTGGCGATTTCGACTAGCCAGCACGGTTCTGGTCAGCAGCTTGAGCAGCGGCCGCGGCAGCCTGGGCGGCTTCCATTTCGGCACGAGCCTTGCGGAAGCAACCGAACACGTCGTCCCAGTGCTCCACAAGCACGTCGATGAGTTCCGGCTGGAACTGGCCGCCACGCTGCCTAATAAACTCTTCACGCACCTTTTCTTCGGGCCAGGCGGGCTTATAGCAGCGCGGGCTCGAGAGGGCGTCCAAAACGTCGGCAACGGCACAAATACGTCCAGCCAAGGGGATTTCCTCGCCCCTGAGTCCACGCGGGTACCCCTTGCCGTCCCAACGCTCGTGGTGGGAACCCGCCAACGTCGCCGCAAAGCGGAGGAGGTCGCGCTTGGACTTCATCAAGACCATTTCGCCATTAATGGCATGGGACTTCATGATGGCAAATTCATCGTCGGTAAAGCGTCCCGGCTTGTTCAAGATGGCGTCGGGGATGCTGACCTTGCCCAGGTCGTGCATGGGCGCCGCCAAGCGAATGCGTTCCGCCTCTTCTTCGGAAAGTCCGTAGTAGAGAGCCAGCTTGTAAGAAATTTCGGCCACGCGCTGAATGTGGTCGCCGGTCTCGCGGCTCCTGGATTCAGAGACATCGCCCAAGATATGGATTAGTTCTTCTTGAGTCGCCTCGAGTTCGACCTTGGACGCTTCCAGTTCCGCAGTCAAGCGCGCCGACTCGATTGTCTTGGCAGAATACACAGCAGTGAGCGCCAAGCGTTCCAAATCCTGGCGGGAGAAAACAGGCGTCTCCCCCTGCTTGTTGATGGCCTGGTAAACACCAATCACCTGACCCGCGCCGTTCATCAAGGGCACCGCCATCACCGAAGTGGTGCGGTAATGAGTTTTCTCGTCGCTGCGGCGATCAAAACGGTCATCCTTGTACGCATCGTCAATCAACAACGCCTCGCCCGTTTTGGCGGCATAGCCAACAAAACCGGCATTAAGCGGGATACGCAATTCACTCACGCCGTGCGCAACCTTGGTCCACAGCTCGTTCTTCTCGGAATCAATGAGCCACAAGGAGCAGCGATCCGCCTGCACCAGCAAGCGGCCAAGGTCAGCCATAAGCACCAAGAGGTTGTCCATCTTGCGTTCAGCCGCAATCTTGGGCATATAAGAGAAAAGCAAACCAAGAATTCTCTCGGAATCCGAGGACTCTCCCGAGGCAATGGCTTTCACAATATTGGCGTCATTCATTGATTCCATAGCACTACAAAATTAGTTAATATTTGTGAACATTTCAAAATCAATTGACGAAACAACCCATCTTTTTTTATCTTAGCTGCTACCATGGAGGAATAGGCTAATTGGTAAGTCAGCGGTCTTGAAAACCGCCGCCGTAAGGCTTGGGGGTTCGAGTCCCTCTTCCTCCGCTCAAAAGCACCGCAAAACGGTGCTTTTTTGCATTTGAAGCCACCCTACGGATTCCATTCCACCGAGTTGTCGGCAACAAAATCCATTACCGCCGTGGCGGGTTCCTCGTAAAGCAACGTGCATATTTTGACGTTCAACGGGAAGTCCTTCCCAAACGCCGCCATACAGGCTCCCGTTGTCGCCCCCGTGGTAAAAACATCGTCCACAATAAAAACAGTCCCCCTCGTCGGCATTTTTTCGGGAAGCATAGTTCCAAAGGCCCCTGCCACATTCCATTCCCGCTCTTCCCTAGAGAGTTTCGTTTGCGACACATGGAATGTTTTGCGGTAAAGCCACTTGCAAACACGCCCGTGAACCGCCCACGCCAGTGCGGCTGCGATTTTTTCGGCCTGGTTATACCCCCGCTCCCTGTACCTCGCCCTATGGAGCGGAACAGGGACAAAAAAATACGGCTCCGGGAACTGCGCCAAGAACTGGGACGCCAAGCCCCGGTTGCACAATGAAGAACGGCGCACCAGGTACGAGGCCACGCCGGGGATGCTCTTGTACTTGAGCGCATGGACGAGCCTCCGCGACAACGTACGCATCGGGAATAGGCAAACCACATCGTCGTTAGGGAAGCGCGTCTCCTTGGATTCGTTTGCCAAGGCCTGCCTGCAGGCAGGGCACAGCCACGGGTCCAGGACCTCAGACGTGGAACCGCACCCCAAGCATTCCATGCCAAAAACAAAATTCGAAAATCGTCTTGCCAAGTCCATATCGTCCGCCTTTAGGGTTTCCCTTAAAGAGCCCCTACCCTATAAACGGATTTTTGGAAGATTTTGTGCTAAACGATTTTGTAAAAAATTAGCGACGCTGTCCCTGGTAACGCATGCAGATAATCCCTCCCACCAGCACCATGCAGGTCATGGCGAAGGAACCTCCATAAGAGAGGAACGGCAGAGGAAGGCCCGTCACCGGCATGAGGCCGATGGTCATGGCGATGTTCACCAGGATGTGGAACAGGAATATGGTGCTCGCCCCCATTACGACCAAAGTAATGAAAGGATCCGAGTAGAGTTTGCTCGTCGAAGTGGCGCGCCACAAAAAGAGCGCGTACAAAACCAAGATGAACATACAACCGACAAAGCCGAACTGCTCGCCCAGCACGCTAAAAATGAAGTCGGTATGTTCCTCGGGCAAAAACGCGAGGTTGGTCTGCGTTCCATTGCCAAAACCCTTGCCGGTGAGGCCGCCCGAGCCAATAGCCGTGAGCGACTGCAGCACCTGGTAACCGTCGCCCAGCGGATCGCTCATGGGGTCCAAGAAGGTGTTCACGCGCTTTTGCTGGTGCGGTTCCAGCATGTTCCACGCCATGGAACTCGCATAGCCCGCAAAGATGTTCGCCACAAGGAAAAATCCAGTCAGCACCTTGGGAAGGCGACGGCGAACCAGTGCAAACACCACCGCGCAAATCAACAGTCCCCACAGCAACTGGAACACAACCGTCTGCGAATGCGAGAACAGCACCGAGAGCAACGGGCTCGTGAGCAGGAACATGTCGGTAAGGCTAAGCCCCGCAAAAAAGAACCCGACATACGTCACCGAAATAAAGACGAGCGCCGTACTCAAGTCTGGCTGCTTCAGCACCAGGCCAAACGGGACAATGAACAAAAGGAACGGCACCAAAAAAGTCTTGACCTTGGCAAGGTCCACCGGGTGGCGAGAGAGCCAGTACGATATAATCAGCAGGTAAGCAATCTTGGCGAACTCGGAGGGTTGCAACTTGATGAAGCCGAGATCTATCCAACGGCCGGCGCCCTTCACCACGTCGCCCGCAAAAAAGAGCACAACGCAAAGGAGAATCAACGCCAAAACATAGAGCGGCACCGCCATGCGCTTGATCCAGTCAATCCTCAAAAAGACGATGCCTGTCGCCAAAAGGCAGCCACCCAAAAAGTACACAATCTGTTTAAACCAAAAAGTCTCGTAAAACGGCAGTTCCTCGCTCACGGTCGCCGAGTACACCAATATGATTCCGCATGCCATCAGGGCAAGCGTCGTCAGCATAAAGAGCCAGTCGAACTTGAGCGATTTATCAAGGAAGCGTCCCGAACTCATTTTTTCACCTCATCTTCCTTGCCAAAGTAGGCCATCATCACTTTGCGCGCAATAGGGCCCGACACAGCGCCACCACCACCGGCGGCTTCCATAATCACGGCGACGGCGATTTCGGGGTTGTCGAGCGGAGCGACCGCCGCATACCAGGCGTGCGTCTTGGCGCCCTTCTTCCATTCGCCCGAACCCGTCTTGGCACCCACGCGGATTCCCGGCACGGCGCCGCGTTTGCCCGTTCCACCGGGGTGGTTCACCACCGAATCCATGGCGGCCATCAGCACGCGATGCGTCTCAGGCTTCATGTTCCCCGGGCGAATGATCTCGGGTTCAAAACGCTTGACCACGTTCCCTTCGGAATCGCGAAGTTCCTTCATAAAGTGCGGACGGTAGACGCCCTTGTTCGTCGCAAGCGAGCCCACAAGCACCGCCTGCTGTAACGGAGTCACCAGCTGTCCCTGCCCTATGGAGAGGTTCAGAATAAGGCCTCGCGCCCAACGCCAGCCCAAGCGCTTGTTCTTCGCATTGAACGAAGCGGAATCCGGAAGCCAGCCGCCTTTCTCGCCAGGGATGTCGACGCCAAGCGGATTCTCGCCCAAACCAAAACGGCGAGCGAACTCGTTGATGCGAGCCATGTCTATATCAAGACCCGCCTGGTAAAAGAACACGTCACAACTCAAGCGAATCGCATTCACCACATTCAGGCTTCCGTGAGTTCCCCAGCACTTTTGGTAGCGGGCGCCGTACTGGTAGCCGCCCGTACACGGCTTGGGGTAATACTTGGTTTCAGAGAGCACGCCGTTCTCGAGGCCCGCACCGGCGGTGACAAGCTTAAAGACGGAGGCCGGCGTATAAGTTCCCGAAATGGCTCGGTTGGTAAGCGGACGCATGGAATCGAGGGCAACATGCGCCCAGCCCTTATTACGTTCACGACGCTTAAGCGAAAAGATGTTCGGGTCCAAACGGGGCGAACTCACCATCGCAAGGATTTCCCCGTTGCGCGGGTCTATTGCCACCAAGGCTCCCCTTGCGCTATCGGGAATTGCCTCTTCGGCGACCTTCTGCAATTTCAAGTCGATTGTAGAGACCAAGTGCAATCCCGGAACCGGCGCCTGGCTCTCGACGCCTTTCACCAAGCCGATCTCCCTGCCAGAGGCGTTCACTTCTACAAGCTTGAGACCGTTCTTGCCGCGGAACTCCTGGTCGTAACCTTGCTCCAAACCCTTTTGCCCAATGCGGTCGCCCTGCGAGTAATTCTTGAACTCGGGCAGTTTCAACTGGTCTTCCGAGATCTCACCGGTATAACCCAAAACGTGGGAGGCAAGCGTGCCATACGGATACTCCCTGCGAGATTCAATGAGGGTCACGACACCCGGCAATTCCGCGGAATGTTCTTCAATGATGGCAACCTGCTCTGGAGAAGCATCCTCAAAAAAACGGATTGGCTTGTTCTTTATCCAACGGCTTCGCTGGAACGCGGTATCCACAGAGGCGGAATCAAAAACCCGCTCCCCGTTTTTGTCTTTTATGCGCAGCAAGCGCTGGAACACCGAATCACGTTCGCTTGATTTGCGGGGCAGGTTCATCGCCTGCAGTGCAATTTGGTACGAGGGCCTGTTGCGCACCAACACTTCGCCGTTGCGGTCGTAAATGTAACCGCGCTCGGCAATGAGTTCCACTTTGCGAATGCGGTTGTTCTCGGAGCGCTGGAGGTTTTCGTCGTAATGGGTGTACTGCAAAGAATAAAGGCGAATCAAAAGAATCGTGAACATAATGAACACGACTCCCATGAACACGAGCACGTTCCAGTTTCTGGTCTGGACATATTCGTTGTCCGTTTCCCTAAACATTGCGCTTCTTTTTCCCGCTCGACAAATAAAACACCACGGCGCCAACGACCACTGTATAAATGCATTCCGGGATAGTCTTCGAGAAAAACAGGTTGGTTACCACATCTTTTTCGAGACCCGTCAGCATAAAGTACAACATGTCGCAAACAAAGAACCCAATGGCGAGAACGGCCACCTTGGCGGGCAAGTTTAAAGTCAAGAATCTCTCTTCGAGTTGTCCCACCACAAATCCAAGAACAGTCATGGAAATTGTGTTGGCACCGAGCCACTCCACGGGCGCATATATGTCTTGCGAGAAACCTGCAAAAAATCCCCAAAAGCACCCTGCAGCAGGGCCGTACTTAATCGAGATAGAGACAATCAAAATAATCATGAGGTCCGGGCCTATTCCAAAAATCTGGAGCCAGTCAACCACGGTCGTCTGCAAAATAAAACAGACCAACAGCAACAAAAAAGTCTTGATCCACTTGAGGTTATTCATCCAACAACTCCTGGATAATCCACTCGGGATCCTTTTCCATCACAAAGACTTCTTCAAGCGTCGAAAACTCTTGGAACGGAGCCACATCCATAAGGCGCATCACATCGAGGTCCGATTCGCGAACCGCCTTTACCGTACCCACAGGGATACCCTTGGGAAAAATGCCGCCCAGGCCAGAGGTGATGAGCGTGTCGCCTTCCTTGACGCCTGCATGCGTCGGGACCATCGCCGTAAGCAAATGGCCATCCACCGATTCCAAGAAGCCAACCACACGCGTCCTGCGTTCAAGTACAGACAACTTAAGGTTCGGGTCCACCAGCAGCTGCACTCGTGAATGCGCATACGACGCCTTGGTGATTTTGCCAACCAGGCCATTCATCGAGAAAACCGGCATATTCTCTTTAACGCCGTGCCGCGTACCACGGTTAATCACAAGCGTCGTCAAAAAACGCCCCGCATTGTGCCCTACCACACGTGCCGTCACAATCGGGTAATCCCACTTGTCGTCAAAACGGACCAAGGTGTGGAGTCGGGCCAATTCTTGCAATCCCTCGCTCGCATAGTAAGTCTCTTGGCGGAGCCTTGCGTTTTCTTCTTTAAGGTGTTCGTTTTCGGCAGCCACAGAACGGAAGGCGTCCACCGACGAAATCACCATTTGCGCAGGGTAAAACACGGTTCCCAATACCGTAGAGACAATGCTGTTTTTCACGATGTCGGGAGCCTGCCTCATCAAAAGACCGACCAGCAAGAAGAACACAAAGGCAACAATACCGTGCCTTTGCGTAAACAAGTCGACAATAAAGCGGAAAGCCCTAAGCATCGAACTGCGGTATGGTGTTTGTGCTAGTTAGAAGAAGCGATCAAAACAGGACGATACTTGTCAAGGTCTTCGAGAATGCGAGCTGCACCCTTGCAAACACAAACCAGGGCGTCGTCAATCACGTTCACCGAAAGACCCGTCTCCTTGCGGATGCGTTCATCAAAACCGCGCAACTGCGAAGCTCCACCGGTCATGATGATACCCTTGTCGTAAATATCGGCAGAGAGTTCGGCCGGAGTCATGCTGAGAGCCTGTTTCACAGCCTCGATAATCGCCGTTACAGGTTCGTTCAGGGCTTCGCGAATTTCTTCGCTCTTGATGGTCATCGTGCGAGGCATTCCCGCAATAAAGTCGTGGCCCTTCACTTCCATCGTCAATTCTTCGTCGAGCGGGCTAGCAGAACCAATCTGGATCTTGATCTGTTCGGCAGTGCTCTCGCCCACCTGGAGGTTGTACATCGTACGGAGGTAACGCACAATCGCGTCGTCCATCTCGTCGCCACCTACACGAACTGAAGCGTTGCAGACCGTACCGTTCAATGCAATCACGGCGATATCGGAAGTGCCGCCACCGATGTCGACAATCATGTTACCCACGGGGTCTTCGACAGGGATGCCCATACCAACGGCAGCAGCCATCGGTTCATGTACTAGGTGAACTTCCTTCGCACCGGCCTGGCGGGCCGCGTCAATCACGGCACGCTTTTCGACTTCGGTAATGCCGCTGGGCACGCCAACCACCACACGAGGTTTCACCATCCACAGCGGGTATTTTTGCACGCGCTTGATAAATGTCTGGAGGAGGGTTTCCACCAATTCAAAATCGGCAATCACGCCATCGCGCATGGGGCGCACGGCACGGACTTCGCCGGGCGTACGGCCAAGCATCTTCTTGGCTTCAAAGCCAATGGCAGAAACACGGTTGTTCTTGCTGTCCACAGCAATCACCGTAGGTTCGTTAATGACAATGCCCTGGCCGGCTACGTGGACCAAAGTGTTCGCCGTGCCAAGATCAATACCGATATCGCAAGAAAAAAGACCGAACAAAATAGTGCCCTTTTTTTAAAGTGGAACTTTTAAAAAAAATATAGCATTTCACAACAAAATGTATAGGCTATTGGACTGAATCCTTGCCAAATAGCAGCGTCTTCAAATAGCGGTCCCAGTGGCGCGAGGCGGCGTCGTAGCGGTACTTGCGCTTCTCGTGCATGGCAATGTCCTTGTAAATAAAGAAGTCCACCTCGGCGTAGGCCGAGTAGATCTCTGCCGACGCACCTTCGAACAAACGAAAGTCCTTTACACGGTAATACGGCTCGTCCAGCAACGCCACCTTGCCCGAGGCATGCATCGTCTCGGCGACCATAAACTTGAGGTCCTCCTGCAGGTATGCCTCCAGTTTTTTCTCTATGCGTTCCGAAGGCTCTGTGCAACCCAAAAGGACAAGCGCCGAAAGCAGCAATACAATTTTTCTCATAGCCTAAAAATAGAAAATGCACATTCCACAAAAAAAAGGCGTGCCCGAGAGCACGTCTTCTTTTCAAAAATTCAAACTGCTATTAGAAACTATAGGTGGCGTCGATTCTGGAGAAGATGCGGCCTTCACCCTGGAACGGGTTGCGGAACAGCATGTCTTCGGCAACGGTCACGTCAATCTTGAGTTTTTCTTCGATGTTGATACCGAAGCCAAAGCCAACGTGGTCTTCAGAGGAACCATCGGCAAGCGGGTTCGTCGAGAAGAAGTTACCAGTATCGTTGCAAATGCCATTCTTGCCCTGGTTCTTGTCATCCACATCGCACTGCGTGTAAAGGATGGACTTCTTGCCGCCAACGCGGATCACGAACCAATCCCACCAAATGTTGCGTTCGATACCGAAGCTGATCATGCCGCCGATATCCTTGCGTTCATCCCAAGCAGGATCCTCATCGTTGTTGGCGTTGTAAGTAGCAACACCAGTGATATCGTCAATCATCCAGTCGTGAGCCTTCATCTTGTTCCAAATGAAGTCGGCGCCCAACCAGAAGAAGCCGCGATCCAAAGCGACGTTAATGCCGAGGCCGGCCATGGCACGGTCATCCTCGATGCCAGGAGCCTGGATCAACTTCATGCTGAAAGCCGGGACCAATTCACCATCAAGAGCTTCGAGAGTGAAGAAGGCACGAGACTTGGCCAAGAAGGAGAAATCGCCATCATCAAAGAAGTCCTGGTGTTCCGGTCCATACTGGATACGAGCCAAACCAAAGCTGAACTCGAAGTCGATGTTGCCACCGAACTGGAGGTTCAAACCACCATCAGCCTGGACGATGGAGGCGTATGCATTCTTGTCGACCTGGTAGGTGCCGCTCGGAGTTTTGTAGCCACCATCCTGGTGAGCGATGTAAACGTGCAAGCCCCATGCGTCGCCGTTCGTAAGCGTGCCACCCAAGAAGCCATCGAAGTTCGTCACGGTTTCGGGAGTAACGGTAGCGGTATTGCCTTCACCAATGACAACATCGGGGATGTACATGGTAAGTTCAGAGAAACGACCGAACAAGCCACCGATGGAGAGGCGCGGATCCGGATTGTTTTCGTCACCCATGGAGATGCTGAAGATGCCTCCGAAATCCGGATGCTGCGGATCCTGGTTTTCGCCAACAGGGACGTTCTGCGTGTAAGGACCGAAGCCACCAATCAAGTAGTTCGGATAAAGGTTGATATTCGCAGGGTTATCGAAGATACTCACATCGTCCATAATGTAAGTCGTATTCTTGCCCATAGATTCAATGCGAGCGAAAGTTGCGAAGGCGGACCCCACACCGAGGATGCCGAAAGCAACACCAACTGCAGCAGCAGATCTTAAGTTCATTGGATGACTCCTATTGAAAATTCTACCATAAAGTTAGTTTTATTCTTGCAAAAACGCAACAAAAAAATGCAAAAAAGACCAGGCTTTTAGGCCTGGTCTCTCTTTTTACACTAAAAGCGTGTAGTTCTTGAGAATTATTCGGAGAACGTGAACGGAATCGTAACCGTCGTGTTACCGGATTTCACCTTGCTGAACTTCCAGCGGCTCACAGCGGTTTTGACTTCGCCGTCAAATTCGCCGTAACCAGTTGTAGAAGAAGCAATGGAAATGCTGATAACTTCGCCACCCGGAGCAATCGTGAACTTCAAGGTAACCTTACCCTGGAATCCCGGTTTCTTCTTCAGGAACTTGTTATAGATGTGGCGCAGGCCCGGAGTACGCTGACGCACGACCTTCATGATGTCTGCAGCGGAACGAGATCCACCACCGGCACCCATGTCGATATCGCGTTCAGACGGAGTCTTGATGGAACCCTTAGCCTTGGTAGCGATACCACCGCCACCACCGCCGAGGAGGCCGGCCAAGCCGTCACCGATACCACCGGAACCGCCTTCTGCGTAACCTTCGTTGAAGCCACCGTCAGCCTTACCGCGACGACCGCCGAGCACGGTCTTACCCGTAGTCTGGAGGCCCGCCACGTCCTTGAGCACCTTGTCGATGTCCTTGGAGAACTTCTGGTTCTTCATCAAATCGTAAGCACCGGCACTGGCGTTCTTGGTCTGGGCAGTAAGGAGCTTGAGCACGCCGCGAGTCTGCGGAGCGTTCGGCTGGCCCTTACCACGCGGCTTACCACCGCCACCGGCCTTTTTACGAGGCTTCTTGGGCTCTTCTTTCTTCTTCTCTTCTTTCTTCTCTTCCTTCTTCTCTTCCATCATCATGGAAGCGGAGAGGTCTTCAGCTGCAGATTCTTCGAAGATCACTTCGTCGACCACAGCTTCGTACATGGAAGCCCACAGAGAAATTGCAAGAGCGACAAGCAAGGAGATACCGGCGATGGCGCCCATCTTCTTGTCGGATTCCGGCATTAGAGACGCTACTAACGGATCTACTTGTTCTTTTTTCTTAGCCATAGTTATTCCTCCCCGCCGTTCTTTTGCATCACGGCGAACGCGATGTTCGTGTAACCGGAGAAGCCGCAAGTGGCCATCACCTTATACATTACATCGTACGGGATATTCTTGTCGATCTGGACAATGATGTTACCGGCTTCATCGGCAGGAAGGCCCATCTTAAGAGCGTGTTCCTGTTCAATGGCGCGACGGTCCTTCAGGATTTCGTCCAGCCTGGTCACAAGCAGGTCTTCCTGAGCAAGAACGTCGGGCGTCGGCACGACTTGTTCATTATCGGCAATAACATAGTTCGCATCGACCACGACAGTCAGCGACACGGTCTTCGGCTGGATCTTCGACGTAGAAATCGGAAGAATCAAGTTTTCGGCCTGAGTCAAGAGCTGACCTTCAGCATCCATGTTCTTAATCATGAACACCAGAATGATGGTCATCATGTCCATCATGGAGGTCAATGAAAAAGGTACGTCTTCGCTATATTTACGAGTTCTTCTAGCCATGATTAACCTCCCAACTTAGCAAGATTGATCTTGGTGAACCCAGCTTCCTTGGAACGGTCCATGAGCTGGATGATCTTGTCAAATTGAGTATCATCGTTTGCCACGATAATAATGTTATCAACGTCTTCGAGGTCAATAAACTGCGTGTGGATAGCAATGAGGTCCTTCGCAATCAGGTCGTAAGCGGAAAGCGGATAGATTATGTTCTTCGCAGCGACATCCGGTTTGAGCGTACGAGCAGAGTTCGGAGTAAGGGTAGCGAGGGCAACACCGGCAGCAGGCTTCTTAAGAGCCGGCGGCGGAGTAAGGCCCATGGCACCTTCACCCGGCAATGCGATGAAGTTGTTGTTGCCATCTACGTAGGCACTGTCGGCAACGGGTTCTTCGGCACTACCACCATTGGAGTAGACAGCCCAAATAACCTTGCCGGGATCTTCTTCAGATTCCTTTTGGATAGCCCAGAGCTCGATGCTTTCGATTTCATAGAGATACTTCTCTTTATCCATCTCAGAGCCATCTTTGCACTTGGGGCCGTGACCGCTTTCTACTACTGACTTCACGTCTTCCATGGAATGCGTAATGAGCTTGGCATCGGACTTGCAGCGGAACGTCCACATTTCCTTGAAATAGACGTTCGGCTGGAAACCACCGCGAGCACCAATCACAAGGTAATCGCTGGTGATAGCGAGGGACAAGTTCAATGCTTGCTGGTCCGGTTCCGGAGGCGTTTCGTTGTCCATCTGCATCATACTACGTTCAGGCAGATTGACTTCGACAATAGCAAGCTTAGAGAAAGCCGTCATGGTCAAAAGCATAGGAATCAGAATAGTGAACAAGCCCATCGCCGGGAGCAAATCCGGTTCTTCAGGCTTAGCTGATTTCTTTAATTGTTTTGCCATGTTTTATAACTCCAGTTAAAATTACTCTCGGTTAATGATTAGGAGAGGGAGTTGATAATCTTGAGGCCCTTTTCTTCCATTTCCTGGATAAGGCGTTCGGAGTTCATGTTGAGGATACCCACGATGACCAGGAGAGGCACAGCGGAGAGAAGTCCGAGGAGCGTCGTACCCATAGCGATAGCGATACCGTCGGCAAGAGCCTTAGCACGTTCAGAAGCCGGTTTGTTAGCCACAGCGTCGAATGTGAAGATCAGACCGTAAATCGTACCCATAAGTCCGAGCAACGTAGAGATGGAAGCCATAACCTGGACAATGCTAACGTAACGAGTCAGACGCGGAGCTTCAGTCAGGAACACAGCGTCGCAAGCGGCCTGCATCTGTTCGCGGCCACCGGCACGGTTGCTGACAATGGCAGACATAATGCGAGCGACCGGGAGGTTCGTTGCATTAGCCAGGCTCAAAGCCTGGTCGAAGTTCTGAGAGCTGATCAGCTTACCGAAGTCAGCGAGGAACTTAGCGCGGCCCTTAGAGCTCTTCACCATGATGTAGACAATACGTTCAATGGAGAAACCGAGACCGATGATGAACACGGCCAAGATGATCCACATGAACTGCCAACCATCGGATTCGGGGCTGAAAGATTGAAGCATTTTAGACATTAGAGTACTCCTTTCGAGTGTTGTTTTTGGTTTGTTTTTTGAAATTCTTCGTTCATATTTATTTTTTTTAGAGCATTTTGGGAGGGTAGGAGGCTGTAAAACTTTCTTTACCGCCTCTAAAACCGCCCTAAAACCCTACAATCAAGGGGAACCCTATGAACTAGGTTCCCCAGTAAAATTGTTTTTACCGCTACCTTTTCTTGCCTTTCTTCTTGCCCGAAGCCTTCTTGGCGGGGGCAGCAGGGGCAGGAGCCGGTTCGGAAGCATCCATGGAGGCGTCATCCATACCACCCATGGAGGTGGACGGAGCCGGTTCCATCTGCTTCTTCAATTCAGCGAGTTCAGCCTTCAACTTTTCGTTTTCAGCCTTCGCGTCCTTGATAATGTCGCGGTAGGTGTTGATCTGTTCTTCCGGAGTCATGACTTCGGACTTGGAGATCTGTTCCAAACGAGCCTTCGTCTTGAAGTAAGACGGGTCTGCGAACAAAGTAGACGGGTCAAACTTTTCGATCTTGGTGTTCAGCGTTTCGTTATTTTCGTCCAAGCTCTTGAGGAGTTCGAACAACTTAGCGGTCCACTGGTTGTCAATGCCGTAGTGAGCAGAAGCCTTGATACCCGTAGCACACTGCGGAATGGCGAGCTGCTTGGCTCCTTCGGAACGAGTGTTCAACTCTTCACGGTAGGCTTCCAAGTCTTCGTGGGCCATTTCGATAGCGTCTTCCTTGACGGCGCCTTCGTATTCCACATACTCCTTCACAATGGCGGCGGAGTCGGGGAGCGGGGAGTTGGCGAATGCATCGGCAACTTCAACGAACACGGCGCAGCCCTGGTAGTACATTTCAATGTAACCTTCTTCGGCCTCGACCACGTCCTTGTTGTAGAAGCCCTGGTCACGAGCAAGGTCAATGTTCTTCTGGAAAATCGGACGAGCCTGTTCGTAGTAGCTCGGCAGCTGTTGCACAATACCGATGCGTTCTGCGAACTTTTCTTCTTCCTTCTTGCCGTTGAGTTCCTGTTCACGGATCTTGGCGGCCATGGTCACAAAGAGCATACCCATCTTGTTGGTGGCACGGAAGGTCCACTTTTCAGAGGCGTAGGTTGCAGACTTGGAGTACTGGCTCATAGCCTTCTGGAGGATTTCGACCAACTGCTTGATAACCTTGGCCTTGTCCTTTTCCTTGCCCTTGATGACGATCGGTTCCATCTTGTGGTACTCGTATTCACCGAGGAAGAAGGCAGCTTCAGCCGGGACGCCCGGGTCAGCATTCTTGATCTGAAGACCGTACTTGTCGTAGGCTTCGAGAGTCTTGCGGTAATCTTCAACAGCCTTTTCTTCTTCCTTCAATTCCATATAGGCGCGAGCGGCACCGATATAGGCAGCGATGAGCTTTTCCTTGTCGTCGTTGCCGTAGTTCTTGATGAAGAAGTGGTATTCCTGAGCAGCGAGATCCCATTTCTTGGCGTTGCCGTAAGCAACCGGGATGCTGAACGCGGCGTCGAGAGCGTAAGTGCTCTTCGGGTAGTCGCGAACGAGGTCCTTGGAGCAGCGGATGGCTTCGTCGGTCATCTTGGCTTCGTCGTAGCTCAAGCAGGCGCTATAGAGGAAGGCCGGAGTCTTTTCGTGCTTCGGGTAGCGCTTGTAGGCGAGCTCGAAGGTCACAGCGGCGTTCTTCTTGTCCGGAATGGAATCGTAAGTCTGGGCAGCGAAGCCGATAGCCTGGAAGGCCATGGAATCCTGCGGGAAATTGTTCGTAATGAAGAGGAACGTGGTCGCAGCCTGCTGCGGCTTGCCACCCTTCTTGTAGTTGCTGGCCGCACGCAAGATACCCTTGATGGTCAAGGAGGAAGATGCGTAGGACTTCGGCAAGATCATGAAGGTTTCGGCAGCCTTGTCGTGCTGCTTAGCATTTTCGTAAGCGACACCGGCTTCGAACACGGCCTTGTCGGCGAAGGAGACGAGCGGGTAGCGCTTGACGAGAGCCAAGTAAGCCACGGCACCTTCTTCGTAGCGCTGGTTCTTGACAGCCTTTTCAGCCTTCTGGAAGAGCACGGCTGCGATAGCCTTTTCAATTTCCTTGGCCATGGAGTCGTTCTTAGTGGCCTTCACATCGTGGTACTGCTTGTAGAGCCATTCGAATTCGGTCAAGGCTTCGTCGAGCTGGTCGGATTCCAAGAGGGACTGAGCAAGCATACGGCTGATGAGCAAAATGTACTGGTGGTTCGGATACTTCTGGCGAAGTTCACGAAGCACGGTCACAGCGGTCTTGTACTGCTTGGCATCGTAATGGACGATGGCGGCGTTGTAGGCAAGTTCTGCTGCTTCCTTGTTCTCGCCGTACTTCTTCATGTACTTGTCGACCTGGGCGAAGTAAGCCTTGGTCTCGGGGAGGTTGTAAGCCTTAACGGCATCGTCGCCAGCCTTCTTCTTCTTGGCGTCTTCACGAGCCTGGTCCATCATGAGAACAGCGTTGTAGGCAGCTTCTTCCTTCTTGAGGAGAGCTTCGGAGCCCATCGGACGACGGCCATAACGGGTGGTGTCGGTATCGACAATCCAGTTGAACATTTTGGCGGCGTTAGCATGCTGGCCCATTTCTTGGTAAACGAGTGCCAAGTTGATGTGCACCTTGTATTCGTCCCAAGTCGGTTCCTTGGCATAGCGTTTGAGGAACGCTTCGTAGGCCTTGATGGCTTCGGCATACTGCTTCTTGCCGGCTTCCAAGTCGCCTTCCTTGGTGAGCTTGGCCGCACGAGCATGGTGGTACTGCGGGATGTCGAGCATAGCGCCACGGATAGCCGTTTCGGCGTTCTTCACAGATTCCGGATACTTCTGGTTTTTCTTGTACCAGGAGGAGCTACGGTCATAGCGCTTCACAACAACATAACGGTGCTGCTGGGCTTCTTCGAACTTCTGCTGGATGATGAGGATTTCGATCATCGCAATATCAGCAAGCGGAGCGTCGATGTAGTCCGGGTTGATGGACATCAAACGCTTGAAGGACTGGACGGCTTCTTCGTTACGGTCGTGGTCCTTGTTCTTCATACCGATACGGTAGTACACGGAATCCTTGAACGGGACTTTCTTGTCTTTCAAGAAAGCTTCAGCTTCGGCAACACCACCACCTTCGAGGTCAGAGAAGGAGGCTGCCATGAAGTCCATAGCTTCTGCGCGCAAGTCGTTCGGGTATTTACCCTTGTCGGCACCGATGATGTAATCGTAGTACTTGACGGCAGCGGTTTCGTATTCGGCAATATTGTAGTAGGATTCGGCCAAGTGATACATGGCGAGAGCGGCTTCTTTACCGGTGAGGTTTTCGAAGCCAGTCACCTTCTTGTAAGCAGAGATAGCGTCACGGAACTTGCGATTCATGAAGTGGTATTCTGCAATACGGAGCCAAGCCTTCGGGACAAGGCCGTTATCCGGGAAGTTACGGACGAGGCGGTCGCGGAGGTGGAAGGCCTTGTCGTCTTCGCCGCTAGCTTCTTGCACGGCTGCAGCCTGGTAGAGCACCACAGGAGTCTTGTCTTCCTTAGGATACTTATCGATGTATTCGAGGAAGTAACCGAGGGACTTCTGGTGGTCAGCCTTCGGGAACTGGTCGATGTTGGCGCACTTTTCGGGCTTGTTATCGCGGTCGGCGCACCAAGCGACATCTTCTTCGTACTGAGCCTGCTTATCGAGGAACAGCTTTTCTTCCAACTGGAACTGGTAATGACCCAGCTGCTGGAGGGCGGAGGCGCAGCGCTTGTTCTGCTTGCCCTTACAGTTGTTTACCTGTTTTTCCCACTGGGCAATGGCATCCTGCATGCCCTTCTCGTCGAGGCCACCCGAACGGCAAGCCTGTGCAGCTGCGTTCTTGGCCACCTTATAGGAGTTGGCGCATTCTTTGTACTTGGCGGAGCCTTTCTCCATGGACTTGCACTTGGCAAGCAATTTCTTTGCTTCGTTTGTTTTTTCCTTGCAAGGATCGGCGGCAAATGAAGTACCCACTAGGGTGCAAATCATCGCCATAGCCAGAATGATTTTTTTCATCGTTCTCTATCCACCTATAGTTTCATAAAAGGGGAGGCCCCGGAATTATTCCAGGTCCTCCAAATCTTCGAGTTCTTGTGCAGCTTCAGACGAACCTGTAGAACCCTGGCTCATCTTGGTCTTCACAGTAGCCAAGGTAAAGCCGACGTCTTCCTGAATGCGCTTGCGGTTGGATTCGAAGCGGTCACTCTGGATGGACTTTTGAGTAAATGCTGCATACTCTTCGATAGACTGGTTGGCCTTATCGAAGGTCGGACGGAGGGCTTCACGCTTGCTTTCCACACGCGGGGTGGGGAGTTGGCGAGCGAGATCCAAGGCCAGCACCTGAACAGAGTCAAATTGGTCCTGCATGGCATCGTAAGCCTGGCGGGCGCTATCGCGGGCGGCGACAGTCACGACCGGCTGTTCGGTACGCTTTTCAGCCTGTTCAAGGGCCTTGGCAGCACCGTTGTAATCCTTCTTCATGAAGTGGCAGTAACCAATCACCAGGTAGGCTTCAGAAATCAGGAAGGATTCCGGAAGGTTGTTGATGATCCACTGCGCCGGCTTCATAGCCTCGTCCGGCTTGTTCACCTTGAGGAAGGACCATGCAATACCGAGCATAGCTTCGTCGTACACCGGGGAACCGGCTTCGACCTGGCCATACATCTGGGCAGCAGTAGCAATGTCCGGCTTTTCGCCAGAGAAGTAGATGTGGCCGAGTTTCACCTTGGCGGCATCCTGCAAATCGCGTTCAGACTGGTTGGAAACCGGCTGTTCCGTAATGTCGCGGAAGCAGTTTTCGGCTTCTTCCCACTTGCCCATGCGGCTATAGGCGATACCCATAGTATAGCGGGCGTAGAAGTAGTTGGCGTTACCCGGAAGGATGGCGGCGAGGAGGTCGACAGATTCCTGGTAGAGGCCCTGTTCGAACTTGATCTGGCCGGCAACGTAGTCGGCGTCAGCCTTCACGTCGCTTTCACCGAACTTCTGGGCGATGTTCTGGTACTTCGCCATAGCTTCGGTGTACTTGCCTTCCTTATAGTCGATGTTCATCAACTGGAAGTGATACTTGGCGCGCTGGTCACTCTGCGGATAGCGCTTGATAGCGTCTTCGTACACGGCCTTGGCAGCCTTGTGCATACGGAGGTTTTCAAAGGACTTTGCCTTGTAGAACGCAGCCTGGTCAACCAAGTGGAAAGCGGGGTACTTGGTCTGGACCTTACCGAAGGCATAGGCGGCTTCGAGGAACTGACGGTTCAAGTACAAGCGCATAGCGGCACGGTAGTCGTTTTCAGGTTCAATCTTCAAGCGGCGATAGCGTTCTTCGCCAATCTTTTCTTCACGGGTGTCACCGAAGCGGGAGGTCAGCTTCACGGCCCAGATAAAGCCGCGGTTCTTCTTTTCCCACAGGTCGTCGTGAGAGAGTTCAAGATCAAGAGCGAGGTAACGGAAGATGCTCACGTCCTTGACGTTCACCGTGGCACCGATCACCGGGTAGCATTCCTTGGTGAAGCGGGCGCGCACACCGAGGTGCGGGGAGAGGTAGTAGGTCAAGGTGAAGCTCGTTTCGAGGTTCATGCCTTCACCACCTTCGGAGCTTTCGTGCATCACGTCGATGATGGAGACTTCGGCCTTGGCTTCCAAGCTGCGGTTGAGGCCGCGGTAGAACAAGCTAACGTTCAAGTTGGAAGGAATCTTGTAGGCTTCGCTCTCGGTAAAGAGGACGAACTTCATGCCGCTTTCTTCGGCAGCGGTGCTAACCGCAGGCTGAAGAACGTTCTGCATGGCGACACCAACAAGGAGGTAGCCGTACTTGGAAGAGGCAAGCGGGTTCCAGTTGATACCGATATCGGCACCCATGGTGAGCTGCTTGACTTCGTCGAACTGGTTGATGTAAAGGACGGAGATGTCGACACCCAACGCAAGGAACTGCATTAAGTTGTACGCATAACCGAACATGAACGCATATTCGCCGTAAGACGGGCCGTCGTCAATGGAGGCGCCGTTTTCGAAGAACGAGAAGCCGAGCGTATGCTTGTAGTCCATCGGGAACGTCAAGCTGACGTATTCCTGGCTGGCTTCGCCACTGATGGAGCTAAAGAACGCGGCGCTGAATTCAAGCTGTTCCGTCTCGGAAATTCCAGCCGGGTTCACGTACATGGCGGTGTTGCCGCCAAATTCTGCGAACCAGTCGTTCTGCTGGTACTTGTGCGGAGAATAGGTAGCCTCAGCGAACAAAGAAGTGCTGGCTAAAGCGAGTCCAAAGACTGCTGCTTTCTTGATGAAACTAGTATGCATCATCACCTACTCCTTTACTTAATGTCCGTGCGGATGAACTCGATACGACGGTTCTGCGCACGCCCTTCGGGGGTTTTGTTAGAAGCGACCGGCTTGGAATCACCCTTACCGCTCGTGACCATACGGCTTTCGGCAATGCCTTTTTCGACGAGGAAGTTCTTCACGGCAGCGGCGCGGTCAGCGGAGAGCTGCATGTTCTTTTCCTTGTCACCAACGTTGTCTGTATGGCCGACAATTTCAAATGTGGCTTCGGAGAAGGTTTCCATGATGTCGACCACCTTCATCAGGGAGATGTAGGAGTCTTGAGTAATGGTAGCCTTACCGGATTCAAAGTTCACGCCTTCGAGGACGAACACCTTCTTGGGCGGCTGCGGGACTTCGTCCGGGCATCCATCGTCATCCTTGAATTCGTTCAAAGTTTCGGACTGCTCGGGGCAGAGGTCAACGCCCTTACAAATGTGAGCGAAGTTGGCGAACATGGCCTTGGCTTCGACCCACGGATCGCAAAGACCATCGCGGTCGTTGTCCGGATCCGGGCAACCATCGTCGTCCTGGTAGCCGTCAAAGTCTTCGGCTTCTTCGGGGCAGTTGTCAACGCCCGTGCAAACAGAAGCGTACTTGTCGGAAACACCTTCTTCGGAAACCCACGGATCGCAGAGACCGTCAGCATCGGTATCGGGATTGCGGGTTTCTTCAACAACTTCTTCTTCCTTTGCCACTTCGGCAGTGGTAAGACCAATGTCGAGCTTGCCCTTGCCGCGCTTCACCATCGGCGAGGTGGACTGCGGGTAGAAGTTCGGCTTGGAGAGAGAGTAGTTGATGAACTTCGGATCGAGAGAAACGTTCGTGCGGTTCACCTTGATGAACTGGTTGAACGGATAGTAGTTCTTGTAGATGTTGTTGTACTCCACCTTCGTCTGACCAGCAGCAGGGTCAGCGAACACACCGTAGTAGTGGTTGTCCATGAAGATGTTGTTACGGGCGACCAGGTTGGTCGGTCCCTTCAACGCAAGGCCCGAATAGCCGTTGCGGAGAACAACGTTATGTTCGACGTACGCATCGAGCGACTTGGCGCCCCAAGCGAGGATGCCGGACCAGCGGTTGCCGTACACTACGTTGTTGCGGAGCCAGGGCAGCGAGATGAAGGCGCCGATACCCGTGCAGTGGTTGTCGATCACATAGCAGTGATGGATATAAGGAGCGGCGTTCTCGCAAAGGATACCTTCGAGACCGTTCCTCACTGTGAAGTGCGACATTTCGGCGCCCGATGTACCCATGACGGTCGGACCTCGACGGCCACCATCGATGATGGTAGTCAAGGGATCCTCGCCCTTAAGTACGACACCCATGATGAGGGTGATGTTTTCGTTATAAGTGCCGCGCGCTACCTTGATAGTATCGCCAGCATCGGCATTACCGAGAGCATCTGCAATCGTCGAGAAATCGCCTGGCACGCTGATATTTCTTGCCATGGCGGTTCCAGAAAGAAGCAAAGCCCCGGCCGTGATTAAGACCAGTTTCTTTAGGGTCATACTGCTACGTTTCTCCAATCATAGAACACATAAAAATCGTTGAACTTATAGTTTGCCAAAATTGACAAATCTAAACCCAAGTGGGAATATACCTTCAAAAACGGCATTAGTCAAACGTTTTTCGCAAAAAACGCCCGTTTTTTGCGGAAAAAAGAGTGATCCATGCCATCTATCAGGTTTTTAGACGTCAATTTGCAGGGGGAATGTTGGACTTTTCCTCCTCCTTCTTGGCGCCTTGGATAGATACACGGATTTCCTGACAGGTCTTTTTGATGTCCTGCAGAACCTTGCGAGCACGCGTTCCAGCGGACTTGTTGCCGCGTTCGAACTTTTCGTACTCACGCTTGAAGTTTTCAACTTCTTGATCGAGGTCGTTAACTATACTCATAAGCATATCTCCAAAAAAAGATGCTTTTTGGAAAATAAATAAAGTTTTTCGCAAAAAACAGCGATTTTGTAAAAACACTTTTACATTTAGATATTATTACACGTTTTTTGGCTTATCAACAGCTTATTAACAGCCAAAAAAGCCCCAAAGACGCTCCAAAGCCCTCTTGCCCGCCTCGCCCACGTCCTCGGAGAAGTCGTTCACGAACATTTTGATGTGCGAAACGATGACATTTTCATCGTCAATTTGTGCTTTTTGGGCGATAAACGGAGAAACAATATTGGCACGTTTTTTTGCGATGCGCAAACTCTCGCGAATTTCGGATTCGATTTGCGCGACAACGTTGTGAGGAACATCACACCGCGCAACCGCAATGCCAAGGGGAATCGGAGCCGACGTTTTCGCTTCCCAGTAGGCGCCCAGGTCTTGCAAAAGATGCAGTCCGTCGCGCTTCCAAGTAAAGCGGTGCTCGTGGATGGTGACCCCCTGCACGACCCGCCCCGAAAGGAGCCCTTGGTAGACTTCGTTAAAAAGGGCGTAGTCGAGTTTTGGAGTCCCGCCAAATTCGTTCTTGTACCAGAACTTGAACAGAAGCGCCGCCGTGGTGTTTTGTCCAGGGAGCGTGGTAAAGGCGGCGGGGTCAAACCCGTTTTCTTTGGACGAGAGCAGAAGTGGACCACAGCCATAACCAATGGCTCCGCCACAATCAAGGCACCGGTAGTTCCGCTTTACCTGCGGATAAATCTGTGCGCTCACCTTCGCCACGTCCAGTTCGCCACGCATGACCATCTCGTTCAAGGTCTGCACGTCGGCAAAGTGCACATCCCATTCGAAAGGCGAATTTTCTAGCCCGTGGATTAAAGCTTCATAGATAAAGGTGTCGTTTGGACAGGTGGAGATGCCGAGGGAAAGACGCATGGGTAATTGATGATTGATAATTGATAATGGATGATGGATAATTGGTGCGGGGGCGGGACGTTTATCGCGGGTCGAAGGATGTTTATCGCTGGCCGATGAATGTTTATCGCGGGTTAAAGGTTGTCCAGGACCCGTTCCTTGAGGGCGGCGAGGGCTTCGGGAATTTTCCAGGCAGAGGTGTCGCGGTCGGTCGCGATGTTGCTCACGGCGCGGAACTGGAAAACGGACGCACCGAACTTTTTGCAAACGGCAAAACAGGCGGCGCCTTCCATAGTTTCTACATCGGCGTTGAACATGCCCGAACGGCGAAGCGAGAGGTAGCGCGTGCCCGTGCAGGTGTTGACCGTGACGCCCACCACCGAACGAACGGAAGCCAGGCGCAACGGGAGCAAGCGGGGAGAATCGCCTTTGTAAATGACCGGTTCCCCAATAAGTTCGCCCCACGGGATAAAGTGGCCCTCGGCATTTTGCACGCCCATGTCGCCCACCACCTCGGTATCGACGCGGACCACCTCGCCAACCTGGATATCGCGACCTTCGTAGGCACCGCAAATACCCAGCATGATTACGCGCTCGTAGCGGTGCTTGCTCAACTGGGAAGCAAGATTCACAGAAAAATCAAGGACGCCCACACCGCAGACGGTCACATCGTAGAGCGCACCCACGGAAACAGGAGTCGACGCGGCGACCACCGCCGAGATTTGCGGGAAAAGTGTATTGAATTCCTGCTTGGAGGCAAATGCAACGAGAGTCTTGTTCACCCGGACCTCCTGAGGACCTTATTCCAGTTTTTCGATTTGGGACTGGAGTTCGGCTTCGAGTTCGGCGACGCGTTCCAGGCTCAGGTTCCACGGACGTTCGACCTCGCAGCGGGCGACGGCGACAGCAGTCGCCTTGACCAAGGCCTCCTCGAAGCCTAGACCCTCGCCATCGGCATAGAGCCAACCGGCAAAGAAGGAATCGCCGGCACCAATGTCGTTTTGCACCGTAATGGCGGGCGGCTGAAGCTGCATCCCCTGGAACTTCTTTTCGACCAGGCGGAAGGCGCGAACCGGCGAATCCTCGTCGGTCACCACTAGATTCTTGATGGGGAGGCGTTCGAGGACAGCGGTGGCGGTCATCTTCCAGAACTGCGGGCTCGAGGTCACCTGCGGGATTCCCAGGCGCGAGAGCAACTTGCAGTATTCCTTCAAGTTGATCTTGAGGAGTTCCACGCCCTTCTCGAGCCAGGCGTCAATGTCTTCGATAGCATCGATAAAGACGCGCTTGCCGGCAAAGTCGAACGCATTGATGCGGCTAACGTCAAAGCCCTGCGGGAACGAACCGCAAAGCGCCACGCACTGCGTGGAGGTCCAGTACTCGTTGAGGGTCTGGATAAAGTCTTCGTTCTCGGCCTCGGTAAGTATCGGGGACGGTTCAATGAGTTCCGTCGAATCACCCTCACAGGCGATGGTCGTGCAAATGCGGGTCGGTTCCTTGATCCACACCGGCGCCTGGTTCAAGCCGCATGCCGAGAGCTCATCAAAAATGCGGGAGCCGTAGTCGGCACCGAGAAAATGCATGAGCAAGGGGTTCCCGCCCAGGTGCTGCAGCACACGACCGCAGTTAATGCCCTTGCCCGAAGCGTATTCCTCGACCTTGGGGACGCGATGCACCTCCCCCGGCGTAAACTTGTCGAGGAAAAAAAGACGCTGCCAGGCGGGGTTCAGCCCGAGAATCAGAGTTTCTTGCGGCATGGTACTAGAAATTCACCTTGAAGAACTTGCGCTTGCCCACCTGGACCACCAGCTGGTCTGCGCCCTTGATTTCAATCTGGGACTGCGGATCGGCAAGCTTTTCGCCGCCAATCTTCACGCCGCCGTTCTGGACCATGCGGCGGGCTTCGCCTTTGCTTGCAAAGGCTTTGATTTCAACGAGCAGGTCCAGGGCACCGTAGGTGCCGGCCGCCACGCTGCATTCGGCAGCATCGCTCGGGATGGCGTTACCGCTGTGGATTTCGCGTTCCTTCGCTGCGGCGGCCTCGGCGGCGTCTGCGCCGTAATACTGAGTGACGATGTCGATGGCGAGGCGGTGCTTGGCATCGTTCGGGTTCATCTTGCCAGCGGCAATGTCTGCCATCATCTGCTTGATTTCTGCAAGCGGGATGTTGGTGAGAAGTTCGAACCAGTTCTCGACGATGCTGTCGGCGAGGCTGTAAATCTTGTGGTACATCACGTCGGCGGGCTCGTTCAGGCCCACGTAGTTGCCGATGGACTTACTCATCTTGACCTTGCCGTCGGTACCAAGGAGGATCGGCATGAAGAGGCCGATCTGCGGTTCCATGCCTTCGAAAAGCTGCAAGTCGCGACCGCGGAGCACGTTGAACTTCTGGTCGGTGCCACCGAGTTCCACGTCACTCTTGATGGCCACGGAATCGTAGCCCTGCATCATCGGGTACATGAACTCGTGCAGGCTGATGGGCGTGTTAGCTGTATAGCGGTTGTGGAAGTCCTCGCGTTCGAGCATCTGGGCCACGGTGAACTGACCCATGAGTTCGGTCACCTTGCTGAACGGGAGCTTACTGAACCATTCGCCGTTGTAGTGGATTTCCACCTGGTCGCGGCGGACGACCTTGAAGAACTGTTCCTGGTATTCCTTCGCATTCTCGAGCACCTGTTCATGGCTGAGGCGCGGGCGGGCCTTGTTGCGGCCGCTCGGGTCACCGATCTGTGCGGTGTAGTCACCCACGATGAGCACAACCGTGTGTCCCAAGTCCTGGAACTGGCGGAGCTTGCGCATCACGACCGTATGGCCGAAGTGCACGTCCGGGGCTGTCGGGTCAACACCCATCTTGATACGGAGCGGGACCCCGGTATCGTAGGACTTCTGGAGTTTCTTTTCGAGTTCTTCCTGCGGCACAACATCGATAACGCCGCGCATCAAAATATCAAGCTGTTCTTTTACAGGACGGAATTGCATAATTTTCTCAGTGGTTAAAAGTCCATGCAGAAGGAATGGATTATCATACGGGGTAAATATAGAAACAGACGAGAGATGAGAGACGAGAGACTTTTGGAATTGCCGGTATTTGCGCTATTCTACGACTCGGAGGATATTGTATTTTCCGCCATACATGTCACCCCAAAGGGCATAGAAAGCCCCCTGAGAATCCACAATCAAGTCGACATACCTGTCCTTGGTTCTGCAAGCTTCCTGAACCTTGAAGTCCTTTCCATTCCTCGAAGCAAAAACATACCTGTTGCCAACCGCAACCAAAGTTCCATTTGACACAACCATTGAAGCATCTGTCATTTCGGTTTCGGCTCGGTAATCTCCATTTACCAAATTTACGCGAGTCCAGTTCTTCAAGTCTTTTGAATAATACAGAAATCCACTTCCTCCCCATCCTACACTCGATACATACACATCCCCAATACGCGCAAGAGACCACCCTACACCTTCCATCATGTAAGTCGTATCCCAAGTAACCATATCCCTGGAATGAAGAAGCGCAGTTCTCCAACTCACATCAACCGCTTCACCAGCATTATTCAGGATTGGTTCATTGTAGTTAACTAAAACAAAGTGAGCAGTATCATTAGAGAAAGCATCATAAACTGAGTGAATCCCATCCGTAAAATCAAAAGCAATCGGATTCCAAACGGATGCATCCTCGGAATAATAGAGTTTGTCATTTTCACTTTTGTAGAAATACTTGTCATCACAGGTCAACCAAAAATCACTATGAATATCACCCTGGACAGAATCGCAAGTCCAATTTCTCGCATCTTCCGAATGGCATAACTCGCGGCCCTCGTTAGGAGCATAACCACCGGAGCGAACTAACGCCAGTTTGTCGCCTACAATACAAAGATTATGGCCTTCCTGCTTATATAAATAGTGTTCAAAGGCTGCATACTTTTGCCAGGAGGACGACCCGTTCTTTTTGACGTAAAAAGTATCTATGGCAGGATCATCTTCATGACCATAAAACCCTCGCATATTGAAATGACGGGGGATGGCAATCAGGTCATCGCCATAAAAACCAAAACTTATGATATTAAACGACGTATCCTGCTCAGTCGAAGATTCAAACTGGATGTTTTCGACCGGCTCACAAGACAGCGTCGGCGGTTCGACATATTCAACGAAGGTGTCTGCAACGGTTTCAGACGAGAGAATTTCTGAAGCCGACGATTGCTCTACATCAGGGGCATCGATATCAGAACTGTCCGAGGAATTGTCGGAACAAGCCGAGACAAAGAATGCCGCAAAGACAAAAGAGAAAAATAACTTGTACACATTATTCATCATTTTTTAATCAAATATAGTTCTTTATTTTCCAAAACCAGCGAGGTCTATGCCAAGCTGGTTGATCTTGTACGTTAAAATACGCGGAGTCGTAGAGAGGCTACGGGCGGCAGCGGCGACTTTTCCCTTAGAGCTCTTGAGGGCGTCGCAGATAATGTCCTTCTCGTAAGCCTCCACCATGAGTTTCAGGTTTCCGTTCACGGGAGTGCCGCTGGTTTCGGCGGTCTGGAGCGTAGTCGGGAAATGGTGCGGGTAGATGACGTCTTCGTCGGCCACAAGGACGGCGCGTTCAATGCCGTTTTCGAGTTCGCGCACGTTTCCGGGCCACGGGTAACTCATGAGCATGTTGATGGTGGTGCGGGCGAGGCGGCGCACGTTCTTGCCCACGATGCGGCAGTAATGCTCCACAAAGTGGTCCGCCAAAAGCACGATGTCTGTCTTGCGGTTCCTGAGCGGAGGCACGTAAATCGGGAAGATGTGCAGCTGGTAATAGAGATCTTCGCGGAAGGTTCCTTCTTCGACCATCTGCTGCAGGTTCTTGGTGGTGGCCGCAATCACGCGCACGTTCACCTTCTTGGGAATGCGGGCACCAATGCGTTCCACTTCGCCGTTCTGCAACAGGCGCAAGAGTTTCACCTGCAAGTTCGGAGAAAGTTCGCCCACTTCGTCAAGGAACAGCGTGCCGCCTTCGGCCTGTTCTACGCGGCCGGGAGTCTCGGCAAATACGCCCACGAGGGCTCCGCGCACGCTGCCGAACAGTTCGCGGTCCAATACCGATTCCGGCATGGAGGCGCAATGGACGCGAACGAACGGACCCATGTTGCGGTCGGAACGGTAATGGATGGCTTCGGCCACGAGCCCCTTGCCCGTACCCACCTCGCCTACAATCAATGCGGGCAGGGGGCTTTTCGAAACCTGGTCAATCTGCGCGTACACGCGCTGCATCTCGCTTGAACGCCCGATGATGTTGTCGGGCTGGAAACGGTCCTTGAGTTCCAAGGTCAAGCGTTCGTTTTCGGCCTTCAAAAGTTCGTTTTCTTCGCGGGCCTCGCGACGGAGCTTTACGGCAGCAGCAAGCATCTGCGCAATAATTTCTAACAAACGAAGTTTTTCAGGGAGTTCTTCTTCGACCGGGTTCTGCACGTCGGCACTGAAGGCGCCAATCACCTGATGTTCCATAATCACAGGCACGCAGAGGAACGCCTTGTCCTCGGTCTTGCCGCGTCCCGTGCGGTCCAGAAAATCCGGGTCCTTCGCCACGGAGGGAATGATAATTGGCCTGCCCGTTTCCACAACGCGGCCGGTAATGCCCTCGCCCACCTTGTAGCGACCCTTGCGCGCCTGACGGTTCGAAAGTCCTTCTGCAATTTCAATGGAGATTTCGCCCGTATGGCGGTTGTACAGGGTAAGTGTCGCATGCTCCACGCCCATCGTAGATTCTACCACTTCCAAAATCGGATGCGCAACGCTCTCGAAATCGAGCGTCTGGTTTAGAATGGAGCTGATCTTGTAGAGCAGTTCCAGTTCCTGGATTTTAGATTGCGACGTAGGCATATGTGAAATTTACTTAATCCGGTCGCCACAGAATTCCTGGCGGCCGCAATTTTTGCAGTGCGAGCCCATCCAGAGTGTGTCGAACTGTTCAATGGCGGGCTGCACGAGTTCGGGATCGTTGGTGAGGATACCCGCCTCGAAGTTGCGGCGCAAGCTGCTCTTCATGCCGATGCCCGCACCCGTCAAGTTCGCGGAGCCGATGTAGGCTGTTTCCAAGTCAAAAATCATCATCTTGAAATGCACCCGCGGGCACATGACGCGTTCAAGGTCGGTCGCTAGAATCTTGAAGCGGTCGAAGTCCTCGCGGAAGTTCGGGCCCGGCTCCTTCGCGTGAATGAGCCGCACGCCAACGCCACGCTTCAGGAGTGCGGCCAGTTGCCCGAGCAGGGGCATCGATTCGCCATCCTGCTTCACGTAGACATCCTTGATGTCGGCAGTACCGATCCACAACGTCTCGCGGACCTTCGCAATCCGCGAGATGACCTCGGAGTAATGTTCCTCGTTCTGGATATACTTAGTGAATGTGGGCACGGGAGTAAATATAAAGAAAATTTGAAAAAAAGAGATGCCCGGTCGAGCCGGGCATGACAATGCGGGTCTAGATCCTGCTCCTTCGAACCTAACGCAACTATGGGGCTAAAGCCCCAAGTCTTGTATATCGACTTCGAGGCTACGCCTCTCCTCCACAAAGAGGATAACTCAACTTTAGAACTAAAGTTCTTAGTTTCGTATAGCTCAGGATGACACTTCGTGTTACTCTGTGAGCCACAAAGCCCCAGACGTTAAGCTGGGGCGGTAGCGAGAGCGAGGCGAATGCGTAGGTTCTTTACCTACGATAGAGCCGAGCGGTCATTTAAGAGCTTCCTGAACCAGGGCGCTGGCGCGCTTCGCATCGAAGCGACCCTTGACCTTCGGGGAGAGTTCCTTCATGATCTTGCCCATGTCCTTGGGGCTAGAGGCTCCGGTGGCAGCCTTGATTTCGGCGATGAGGGCCTTGACTTCGTCTTCGCTCATTTCGGCGGGCATGTACTTGCGGTAGATGGCGATCACGGCCTCTTCGGCAGGGACCTTGTCCATGAATCCGCCCTTCTTCAAAATCTCGATGGATTCCTGCTTTTGCTTCACGCTCTTAGCGAGCACGTCGACGCACATTTCGTCGGTGATGGAGTCGGTGATTTGGGCCGGAGTCGCGCCGGACTTCATGGCCTCGTTCTTGATGTCGGAGTGGAGAGTACGGAGGGTGCTCAGGGTTTCGGCATCGTGCGCCTTCATGGCGGTCTTGATATCATCGAGAATCTTGGTAAGCAATGCACTGCTCATAGTGAACTCCTTTTGTCCATATACAACTAATGAGCCCCCGACAGGCTATGTCGGCGACCCATTCAAAAATATATAAAACCGAATTAGTAGAGACGCTTGCGGTTCTGGTCAGCAATCTCTTTGAGACGCTTGCGACGGGCAGCCGTTTCAATGCGCTTCTTTTCTTCGGAAGGCTTTTCGAAGCGCTGACGCTTCTTGACATCGGAAATGATGCCATTCTTTTCGCAAGACTTGGTGAAACGCTTGAGTGCGCGTTCGAAAGGTTCGTTGGACTTAACAATAACGCCGATCACGATATTCCTTTGGTTAAAATTTCATTTGGAGCCCAAATATATTTAACTCTCGGTTTTTCGTCAAGGGGCACACAATCGGGGCAAAAAAAGCGACCAGAGAAGGCAAAACGACCTCCTTCGGCTCAGTTTTCCACGTTTTTGGTCCAATTTTTGCACTTTTTTTCTTTATAACTTGCGGGTTGTCAAAGACTTATGTATATTTTTCTATAAACAAGGCAAATTTTATTCATAAAATTGGCGTTTTAACGATAACCTGGAGATCTTAATGAAATCGCTTTCGGTTCTTTCCATTAGCGCATTAGCTCTTACCTGTGCCGTCTATACGGCATGCAGCAAGGCAGAAGAAGACGTCGTCCCCCAAATGGACGCAAAACCAGCCGCTAAGGTCGAAAAGGAAGCGGCTCCCGCTCCGGCAGCCGACGAACCCGAACTGGTTCCTATCCAGTCCCTCTCTGGCGACAAGAAAGAGGACGCTCCGGCAGCCGGAGAAGCAAAATCCGCCGCGGCACCGGTTTCGAGCGACATCAAACCCCTCGAAGACGGCTCCTACGTAATCCAAGTCAGCATCCAGCCCTCCAAAAAGGCTGCCGATGGTATTGTCAAGAAACTCGCCGAGCAGAACATCGAAGCCTACGTGGCCGAAGTTGAAAACCCGGGCGAACTCGAAGGCACGTACTACCGCGTTCGCGTGGGCTACTTCTCCTCTGTCAAAATGGCCCAAGACTACGGTACCCAAGTTCTCTCTCCGCTGAACTTCCCCTGGTGGGTTGACAACAGCAACAACGACTCGGTCGGCAACCCGGGTGGTGACGAAGGCGAAAGCTACAACAACTCCAGCACCACCTATTACGCCCCTGCCGAAGAAACTCCGGCAGAACCGGCTCCCGCCGCTGAACCGGCACCCGCAGTTCAAGCCGCACCGGAACCGGCCCCGCAACCGGAACCCGCTCCGCAGGCAGCTCCTGCTGCAGAACCGGCTCCTGCCCCCGCAGCACCGGCCGCTCCCGCCGCCAATGTCGTGGACGACTGGGAATAAGTGAAACGCACAAAGCTTTAAAAAGAGCCCTCCGGGGCTCTTTTTTTCGTGTCCCCGTTTTTCTAAATTTGCAAACATGCCTACAAAGAAGCCCAAAGTTTTCGTTGTCCACTTAGGATGCGCCAAGAACCAGGTCGACGCGGAGAACCTCGTCGGCGAGATGCTGCACGCGGGCTTTGCCACCTGCGACAGTGCGGCAAAGGCAGATTACATTTTGGTCAACACCTGCGGGTTCATTGAAGCCGCCAAGGAAGAATCCATCAACGCGATTCTCGCACAAATTAACGGCAAAAAAAAGAAGCAGAAACTGATTGTTTCGGGGTGCCTTTCGGGCCGTTACGGCAAGGAACTTGAAAAGGAACTGCCCGAAGTGGATTACTGGGTGGGCACGTACAAGCCGGGCGAACTTTTGAAGAAGATGGGCTTTGTCGCCCCGAAGGGCTGTGAGGCAGAGAACCTCGCCCGCATGAACTTGGGCGGGTTCAAGCACCATGCCTACCTGAAGATTGCCGAGGGCTGCAACCGGCGGTGCGCCTACTGCGCCATCCCGCTGATTCGCGGCAAACAGGTTTCCCGCCCCATCGAAGACATTGTGGCCGAGGCGAAGGAACTGGAAAAGCAGGGCGTCAAAGAAATCACCTTGATTGCACAGGACACCACTTACTTTGGTCGTGAAAAAGGGAAAAAAGGCGGCACGCTAGCCCAACTTTTGAAAGCGATTCTCGACAACACGAACATCCCGTGGATACGCACGCTGTACTGGTACCCCATGTTTGTGGACGACGAACTTTTGGACCTGATGGCAAACGAGCCCAGACTCGTGAAGTACGTGGACATGCCTATCCAGCACGCCAGCGACAACGTGCTCAAGAACATGAAGCGGAACTACCGCAAAAAAGAACTCGTGGACATTTTGCACAAGATCCGCGAGCGCATCCCGGGAGTAATGCTCCGCACGACCGTGCTTGTCGGGTTTCCCGGCGAGACGCACGAGGATTTCGAGGAACTGATGGAACTGCTGCAGGACATCCAGTTCGACCACCTGGGCGGATTCGTGTTCAGCCCCGAAGAGGGCACGCCCGTGATGGAGATGGACTTGCCCGCCGTGGACGAGAGCGAGGCCCGCGCAAGGCTCGACGCGGTGACCGACCTGCAAGAAGAAATCGACGCGGAACACGCCGAATCGATGATTGGGAAGACCGTCCGGATCATCATCGACCAGGTGGCCGAAGAAAGCGAATACCACTTCTACGGGCGTACCGAAGGCAACTCGATGGAGAACGACGACATCGTGAAGGTACTCGAGGGCGATGCCGACGTGGGCGAATTCCGCGATGCGCTGGTGGTGGACGCCGAACCGCACGAACTCATCGTCAAATTGCTATAAAGTTTTATATATTTGGCAAACTATCTGCCCGTGTATCACAATGGATAGTGTCCCTCCCTCCGAAGGAGGTTATTCCGGTTCGATTCCGGACATGGGTATTAATCCTAGCCCTATTTCTAATTCCGGATGAAAATTTCCCGTTGCCCATCGATCTTCAAGATGACCGGATGGCGAGGAAGAGTGACATTCTGTTCCAATTTTCCGCTCTGGAGCGTCTGTCCGTTCAAGTCGAACATAAAATAATGCTTGCCCTGCAATTCCGGGGGAATTTGGATTAGGCCATTCATAAAAACAATTTGACAATGAGAAACGGAACTTGATTGAGGTAAAGGAGCCGCTTCACAGGATTGTTCCATCCACTGATTAATTTGTTTTGACAAACCAATATAGTCCGGTGTAGCGCGAAAAAATTGTGAACTGAATTCCCCGCTGTTATCCTCTTCAGTAAAATACTCATTCATAGCCTTAACCAAAGGCGTTACTACGGAATCGGCCTCTTCATAGGATAAACTTAACATTCCACACCGCTGCCAATGCAGAAATTCATCTCTAAAAATATCGCCGGGCAGAAAAGTCGAAGCGTCGAGAACTACAACGCTAAGCATTTGCGAATATGAATCTTGTCTCCGATATAAAAAAGCGTTATTTGAATCCAAAAAACTTCGCTTTGATTCCTTTTGCTCGCAATTATATCCATCTTCAAGAAAGTAAGAAACCTCCCCATTAACCAAAGTGGGAAAACCATGGAGAAAAGCCCCTCCATCATTATTATACCATATAGAGCTATCCAAAAACTCTACAATTTCTCCGACGTATTGATTATTACAGACGGCAATAACATCTGCCACAAATAAAAACGATAGCGAAAACAGCAGTTTTTTCATAAGCAGCCTTCTTTACTTCTTAAAAAAATTTCTGAATCTAGCACATATTCTGTTTTTTCATTTGAATATGTCGGATTGAATGGGACATTGTGCAAATCAGTAACTTGGTGTACCACAATTTCTTTGGCATAAACCTGGCCGTACATACTCTTTTTTTGCGTTTGCCCTAAAACTACCGCAGCATCCGGTGCAATTATCGTCCCGAACCAATTCGCGTTTATAAATATCCTTCGATCTCCATAATAAAATAGTCTAAAATTCTCAGCCAAATCTTTAGGTTCAAATTTGGGATATACGGGAAAAGAGCTATTCCATATCATATTCCTTTTCACATAAAGGTTACTTTCGTAAAGAGGTTTAGGGAAGATTAACGACCCGGCATCCAGTTGCAAATATCCTATGTAAACGTTCCCGGCTGGGAAATACACAACACCGCCAGATTCAACTTTCAACTCTTTTAAGTGAGCTCCATCATCCAAGTAACAGGTGTCACCCCGCTGCACAACCAGAACGGAATCACCCTCGTCAAACACGGGCAGGTTTATGTTCAATTTCCAAGGCCAATGTTTCGGATCTTTGTATTGAACAATCGTAGCTTTTTCATCCTGGCGGTCCGCTCTTAGTTTTTCGTCTCCGTAGAAATTCACAAAAAATGTATTCGCTCTGTTACTTTGAATAAAAACATTATTTTTTGAGTGTACCAAGGCTCCGGATGTATTTACACCTAACGTTACGCCATAATTAAAGACTGTATCTTCTGAGGCATACACACATGGAACGCTATATTGTCCAATGCAAGTACATCCGTCGTTTACTCTTAGTCGCTCTCTTGCATATAAGACAACATCTTCAGGAAGTTCATTTTCTTCCAGCGAAACAGCACCAAGGAAATCATAATTGTATGGATTGGGATCAACTCCATCTAGTAGTGAATCCCCGTCGGAATCTTTGTCCAGTTCGGCCCGCAGGCCGTCCCCATCCACATCAGCCATATACTCGCTTTCAATCCCCGCAATCACCTGCATTTGATTTAAATCAAACGGTCCCGGGTATGCAGAATTCAAGTTCAACCGGCTCTTTTCCAGAATAGTGTACGAATAGATTTCATCCTTGTCGTCCACGCCGTCTCCATCGGAATCCTGCGGGTCAACACCGACACAATAGTCCGGGTCGTATGCGGGCAAGCCCGAACAGGTATGAAATCGTTCGATTTCGTCGAAATCGGTGAGACCATCCCCATCGGAATCTTTCCATTCCGTCCACGTATTGTACATATCGTATTTTACAACGCCCAGAGTGGAATCCATGTTGCGAACATTATCAAGTGGTTCAATTACAAAATAAGAACCTATTGTCTGCAAAAAAGATTCGTCAAACAGACCGTAACTGCCGTAATTGTCTGTGTTTACGTATCTAAAAAAAGTTTCTTCCTCGCTTTCAACATATCCATCAATAAGCATATAGTGTCCTTCGCCGCTTTCCCAATTCATCTGAATAAGCAATATATTATTTCCATCGATATAATTTTTTGCATTTTCTGATATTAGCGGATTTTTTAATTTACTTCCCATTGAATAGGATTTTGTTGAGTCAAGAACTTGCTGTATGTCATATTCAGATATGCCAGATGCAGCATTTATTAAAAAAAGAAAAACATTTATCCGTTCTACGGCCGATTTTTTCTTATGAAAAATTATCTCGTCCAAAGAAAGCGTTCCCCCATAAAAGGCATTGAGTTTTTTTAGGGCAATCGCCCAACAGACATCAGATTCCAATTCATCCAGTCCTGGGTGATTCAAATGAGGCCTGTCCCATTCTCTCAAATCAGCATATTCCCCATACCCTACAACAAGCATAGGAGTGTCCTTTCGACCGGAAACCGAAGGTACGCCGAGATACTTTTGCTTTGTAATATGAAGCGAATGGAAATCCGCCACGGTCAAAGGATTGTAGTTGATTACATTATTATTTTTTTGCGACAATGCCTCTGAGGAGCCAGCTTGTACATTCCATAAATAATTCCCCGGGCTCAGCTGAACAGCCTTTCGAAGTCCATACAATTCTTCTTGATAAACTTTTTCAGAATCCAGAGAGAGAATCGTCAATCTGTATTTTTCCGCATCGGGAACGTAATGCCATGCAAAAGAGACTGAATCTCCAGGATTGATAAGTATTTTCGTATCGGGGACCAACGTAAGCGGGTTCGCTTCAGATGTTTTTGGAAATGCGCCGCCAAACGGCGTACCATAAGCAAGGGAGTCCCCGACGTACACTGTCACATTTGCATTCAACCCGAAGACAACGTTGCCTGTATAGCTGTAGTTCCCCGACTTGTCATACGGGAGCCAGTCGCCTCCATGGATGCCGAAGCACATGCCAGCTTCATAGGGGAATACTCCTACAGGGAGTACATCCACACTTACGGTCAAAGCGAGGGTTTCCGAATCCACTGTGTCAACAGACACCGCATTCCCAGCGGAATCATACACGTCGACAGCCAGACCATTCCGGATGTAGTACTTGATTTTCACGTTCCTCAAGTCGAGAGGTCCGTCGTTCACCACCCGCAAGCGAAGAACCTCCATGTTCGCCGACGCGGCCTGTTCGTCCTTCGTCTCCACGGAAAGAGCGAAAGACGCACTCGAAAATGCAACCAGGGCGAAAAAAAATGAACTTTTTAAACAAGATAAGTGACCCCAAACAAATTAATCACTTTAATATATATATGTATATGCAGGAAAGCAAGTAAAATGTTTATTTACATCACCAGCATCGCGCTATCGGCGGCTAAAACGGTGATGCAGGCGATGGCGGCGACGACAACAAGGCCGCGGCCCAAAAGAGACGCAATAACCGCCGTCACGAGGGCGAGCACACCGGAAATTATGTTATCTGTAGCGTAGAATATGGCGGGCACCGTCATGGCAGAGAGCACCGTGTACGGGATGTATGCCAAAAACGATTTCCAGAACGGGCTGGTGATTTCGCCCTTGAGCAAAATGAACGGGATGGCGCGCAAGAGGTACGTAACGCCCGACATGACCGCCAGGTACAAAAAATACGTCTTGAGATCCATCAGGAGGCCTCCGGCTTGGTGGCCACGTGCTTGTCGTGGACAGGAAACAGGAACGCACACACCAGCGACGCAAGCACGGCACAAATGATAATCGCAAACCCCACAGAAACCCCGCTCAACGCGGGAACATACTTGAACATAAGGCTCAACGCTATGGCGATGGCGACCGCGATGAAGGTCGGTCGGCTGTGCTTCATGGGAGGGACGACAATCGCGACAAACATGCCGTACAGCGCGACGCCAAGGGCGTTTGTCACCATGGGCGGGAGAATCTCTCCGCAAACACCGCCACAAAGCGTCCCCGACGACCAGCCGATATACGGGAGTACCATGAGCCCCAAAAAATAAAGCGCGTTCACCTTCGACTTTTGCCCCATGGCGACGGCGTAAATTTCGTCAGTGATGCCAGTCGCCAAAAGCAGACGCTTGAAAGTGCCAAAATTGCCATCGACCTTTTGTGATAGCGAAACCGCCATCAGCGAATAACGAAGGTTGATGAAAAAAGAAGCGATGGCCATCTCGACGAGCGTCCCCGCGGCATCCGCCATAATTTGAAGGCCGGCAAACTGCCCCGCTGAAGTCAAGTTGGTCATCGAAATGAGGGTGACGAGCGGCCAGCTGAGGAACTTCGCCCCCGCGATACCGAACGAAAAAGAGACGGCAAAATAGCCAAGGCCTATCGGCAAACCGTCTTTTATTCCCTTATTAAAAATCATGGGCCAAATATAAATATGACCCACGACCCCGTCAGTGCAAATATGCAAATATACGCACTACACAACTAGCGAACGGCAATTCGGGCCGTTTTAGCAACCGCATTCGCCGTGTAACGAACCAGGTAATTCCCCTTGGGAAGGACGTTCAAATCGAACTGGACCTCCCCTAACAAAGAATTGGCGACAAATTCCTTTACAAAGTGTCCCATGAGATCGAACACCTGGATATTGATTGTGCCGCGAACACCAAGAATCGAGAGCGTATTGCGCGCATAGCTAAAGCCCAACTTGTCGAGAGTCGCCACGGGCATGCACATGGGAGGTTCCTCGGCACTCGAAGAAGATTCCGGCAGCACGCTACTCGAGGACGTTACAGTCTCTTCGCTGGACGAGGACTGCGGCGGCTCTTCGCTGCTGCTGGAGACCAACGCAAGCACAGTCAACTTCAGCTCGATACGTTCTCCGTTAACAGTGAACTTTTCCGTCACAAGGCCCTCCAAGTAGAAGAATTCCGGAACCTTGCCAAAAATCGTCAACGTCCCGTTGGACACTACGGCATCCAGGAAGTAAGCCATGTAGCTATCGCGCGTGAAAGACTTGACTCCTGTTACAGTAATCAAATCGATTTCCGCCCCCTTCGCCACAGACTGTTCCAGGTTCCCGATGATCTTGTATTCCACTGGAGCGACACTAGAACTGGACGGCGCGACGCTCGAACTGGAGGGAATTACGCTGGAACTCGAAGGCGCAACGCTAGAGCTGGACTTTGCCGACGAGCTCGAAGAAAGTATAACGCTGCTGGAGGAAGAACGAACGATACTCGACGACGACTGCTGAACAGAGCTAGAACTAAATGCAATCGAAGAACTGGACGGCGCGATGCTCGAACTTGAGGGAGTTACGCTGGAACTCGACGGCGCAACGCTAGAGCTGGAACGCGCAACACTCGATGACGACGGGACAAACGGTTTGGTAGACCACCCCACGCAACGGACATCATCGACGGAGAGGAAATTCTTTTTCGGCTGCGTCCCCTTCATATCACCCTTGACTTCCCACGTGAACTTGGTGACATTCTTTTTGTTGAGGGTGACTTCGTCAGCCCACGAGGGCTGATTCAGCATGTCCCACGAAAGAGTGACCATGGTCCAGGAATCCGCGTCGCTCTTGACCACTTGGTGGTAGCCGTAATCGATAACGCCCGTGGTCTCCACTTTGAAATTATGGCCAGCGCCCTTGTACTTGTACGAGATGGTGTTACAGGCCGAGAGGTCGTAAGCGGACTCATTGGCGTTGAACTTGACACCCAAGGCGACATAAGGTTCGTATTCATTGCCCCCCTGACTCAGCCTTATTCCCGTCATGCCAGCCATGTTCCTGGATTCATTGTCGGCGGTAAGAACAACGTCATAGCCGTCTTCGCCGTTGCGATCCTTGACCTTGGCGTTGCTGATGGTGGACGCCCCATTATCGGCGGCATCCGTATAAGCGTACCAAATGCCCCCCGTAAAAGCAAGGCTGTCCCCGTCCTCAAAATCGTCTATGTAGTCGGTGTAACCCGCGGGCAGAACAACACTCGAACTAGAAGCAATCGAAGAGCTAGAGCTCGGCGAAGAACCAGAGCACGGCTTGTACGACGTCGAGAGCTTGGCGAACACATTCTCGTTCACCCACTTGCCGCTGTTAGAGTAGTTCCAGGCGCTGCCGCTAAAATAAGAGGCGCCCTCGTTCTTGTTCGATACAGCCCAGTTCGCCCCAGAGAGTTTGTGCTGGTTCATCCAGTCAACCCACCCAGAAGCGTTGCCGCTCACGGCGCCATCGCCATCGGCATTGACAGTCCCCCACTCGGAGACGAACACCGGGAGGCCGCTGTTCATGGCAGAAACGGCCTGCGAGCCCTCGCGGCCCAAAGAATGACTGCCGGCATAAAAGTGGAACGTATAGGCGATGTTCTTTTGACTGTCGGTCACCTCGTTGTTGACGGCGTATTCGGGATGCTGGTCCCAACTGGGGTTGCCGACCAAAATCAGGTTGTCGGAATACTGACGGATTGTCTTGACCACGTCGTTGGCATACGACTTGATCTCGTTCCAGCTCTGGTCCGTGGGCTCGTTGAAAATCTCAAAAATCACGTTGTCGTACTTGCCCCACTTTTGCGCCATCTCGCTAAAGAAGGTCTTGGCGTTATCCACACTGTTGGTCGCCTTGTGGGAATGGTAGTCGATGATGACATAGATGTCGTTGTCGATTGCCGCCTGCACCACGGTGTTCATAAGGCCCTGGTAGTAGCCCTTGTTTGAGAAATAATTGCCCGAGCCCCAGTTCTCGTCGACGCCCATGGGCGCGCGAATCAACTGGATGTTTTGACGGGAGACCAGGCCCGAAATATAGTCGGCGGTCCAGAACGGAGAACCCACATCGCTCGAGATGCTCCAGAAAAGGCTCATGCCCTGCACCTGCACTTCGTTGCCCGATGTGGAATACGACGGGCAACTGCCATAAATGCGACCCTGCCCGTTGTTGTTCTTGCCAGCCTGTAGCTGACCGTACTGACTCACCGGTCCCACACGGTTCGCCGCGAAAGCTGTGGTGGCCAAGAGAGCCATTCCCAAAGCAATCAATTTTTTCATAGGTAAAACCTCACACATTCCAATACCCCCCAAAAATAATTTCAGTCCGCTTTTTTTCCACGTGATACAGAACACCCTTGTGTTTTTTGTGGACACGGGGGTATACAAAAATGGTCTGGATGTAAAAAAACACCCCGCTTTTTGCGGGGTGCCGAAAGTCAGCTCGAATATGCGCTAACAACTAGTTTTCGTTGTTGTGCATTTCCATCTGTTCGCGGTCCATCGTGTGCTGCAGGTATTCCTTGAAGTCACGGTCGATGTTCACGCCATCAAAATCGAGATCGTCGTTTTCCAACACGAACACGGCAGACGGGTTATCGAGCCAGCCGACCACGTCCACGCCTTCGAGTTTCATGGACTTGTCGCCAGCAGCCTGTGCAACGTATTCAATCTTGGACTTTTCGACCCAGCCTTGACCGCAGTTGCCCTTCACGAGCACGTCGGTATCGGCTTCCTTAACAATCGTGAGTTCGTCGTTAAAGCCGGCGGTGCAAACCACAGATCCACCACCCTTTTCCTTGGTGAGATCGACGTCGCCAATCTTGGACTTGACCTTCTTAGCAGCGAAGGACGAAGCGACCAATACAGCAAGGGCGACAAACATAACCTTTTTAATCATTTTCATAACATTCCTCAAAACAAGGGAAAATATTCAACAATGCATAAGGAATATACCTTTTATTTTTGCCTTTTGTTGAAATTTCTTTTAAATTTTTACGCTATGAAGAAGATTTTTGCGATTTTTATTGTTTTGGTGGTTCTAATTTCGTTTTTTTGCGTTTTTCAGGCAAAAAAACGCATAAATGCGCCCTCCGTCAACTCCGAAACCGTTCTTTTGGAGGTTCCTAAGGGGAGTTCTGCCGCCAAAGTATCTCAAATTTTACAGGAAAAGGGAGTCTGGACCGACGACCTCGCCTTCAAACTGTGGTGCAAGCTCAACCCGCCCTCGCTCAAGGCAGGCTGGTTCGAAATACCGCCCCACCAAAAACTGGAAAGCATCATCGGCATCATCGAGAGCGGCAAGAACGCCGTACGCAAGGTGACCATCCCCGAGGGTCGGGCCTCGTGGGAAATTCCCGCCTACCTCAAAAAGGCGTTTCCAAGCCTGGACGAAGACCGCTGGAACAAACTCGTCCAGGACCCGAAGTTCACCGCCTCCCTCGGGGTCGACGCGAAGTCGCTCGAGGGCTACCTCCTCCCCGACACCTACCCCTTCCCCATTGACGCCAACGAAGAGACCATCCTCAAGCAGATGGTGGCTGCTAACCTGAAACTCCGCGACGAACTGCAGGAAATGCCCGGCGAGTCGATGTGGAAAACCTTGGGCAACTGGCACCGCGTGTTGACCCTCGCAAGCGTCGTCGAAGAAGAGACCGGCAAGGCAGACGAGCGCCCGCTGATCTCGGGCGTGTTCCACAACCGTCTGCGCATTGGCATGCCGCTGGGGGCGGACCCCACGGTGAGGTTCATCTTCAGGAACTTGACCGGACCCATCTACAAGAGCCAGTTGAACAGCGACAGCCCGTACAACACCCGCAAGTTCAAGGGACTGATGCCCGGCCCCATCTCGAACCCGGGCCGCAAGGCCATTGAGGCTGCGCTGCACCCCGCCGAGACCAAGGCGCTGTATTTTGTGGCAAAGGACGACGGGTCGGGGACGCACTTCTTTAGCAGCACGCTTACTGACCACAACAAGTACAAGGATGTCGCCGCCAAGAATCGCGGCGAATAGCGACCGGTCAGAACTCGTAGTTGCCGATACGGATAAAGTAACGGTAATTCTTAAACTTGCTCAAGTCGTCAAACGTATCGGAATCCACCGTACGAGTCAAGCCCGCATAGGCCGTGATGGACTTGTACGCAAAACGGAGGGCTGGTTCAAAAATGAACTTGTCGGCACCGAGCTTTGCCGACTCGTTTTCTTCGAAGTCACGCACATAGGCTCCAAAGAGCCAAGCGCCCACAACGCCATAGTGCACACCTGCATTGGCGCGGAGCAAGCCGTAATGGTGCGAAGCCAGGTCGGGATTGTACCACTCCGTGCTCCACGGCGTAGCGCGAATACGCTGACGGAACGTGTTGTCTAGCGCCTTGATTTCAAACGTGTCCGGGTAAACGTAGCCGTGGCCTTCTTCATGGTAAATGTTCAATCCACCCGCGGCAGCCACGTTGAACGTAAAGAAGTCCGTGGGCGAATGGGAATAGCGAGCCTCGACGCTGGACCGCCAGTAAATGGGAATGCCATCGTACATGTCGAGATCCAAACCTATCGACTGCAACCCAAGTTCACCCGTCACGGCAAACCCCTCGGCGGCAAACCAACTGTCGTTTTCGCCAGAGCGCAGTTCATATCGGACGCTAGGCGACACCGGGTAGGTGTTAACCTTATGCTTTGTGTAGGTCGTCGGATTCAGTTCGTATGTGCGGTTGCCAAACATAAAGTCGAGCGAGACCTTTTGCAAATCGGTCATTTGGTAATCGACAGTCATGTGAAGGTCGCTGCGTTCTTCCGAAAGAATCCGCCATGCCAAATCGACGTTGCCTGCATAGGATTTTAACGGTTGCAAATGCATTAGGTCGTAGCCAAAAAGGAAGGACCAATGTTTGTTCCACAGGCGAGAGATCATTATGCGCGGCGTAAACCCGTATGTTTCTCCGCCCCAAAATCCCGAGAGGGTTGCTTCAATTTCCATTTGGTCGACATAGGCCATGGAGACTCCCGCATAGGCGTTGGGACCAAGAGCGTTTGAGCCAAATCCACCGGCAAAAACATCGAACGTCGGGTGGACCGAAGCGTTCACCCACAAGTCGCCCGTAGGTAGCATCTGGAATTCCACAGAATCGTAGGCGGGTTCAGCCATCAAGGCGTTTGCAAAATTCTCTGGAGCAAGCATTCCCGTGTCTTGCGGGTTCCAGTATGTTTTTACGGGAGACTGTTGCTCTGCAGACAAACTATCTAGCACAGGATTAAACTTGAACCAGGGCATGGACGTTCTCTTTTTTGCTGCGTAGTCCACCTTGCGCGGGAACAAGCGGGCGGCCTCACTCAAACGGCGTTCCATGGCAGAGAATCCCGCTTGGATCCATGTTTTGCGGGCGGTATCCAATACCGTGTGCGCACGGATAATCACTCCCGGCTGCGTGCCCAAGTTTTGCAGTTCACGGTCAGCCAAAGCCTTTTGCCATGGAGAATTCCATGGAGAGTTGGACGCGTTCTGCGTAATGGGTGCCGCCACCGAGATCATCGGGAATTCAGCCATGTTGTCTTCGGCAGGGACCGCGCTGTAAGGGCAAAGTTCTGTAGACGCTCCGTTTTCTTTTAATGGAATCGTCTTGAAAACATCATCTGCCGAATTGGAGAGCCGACCGTCACAATCCTTAACATTGAACGGAATGATGAACCCCGCCGGCTGGCGGTAGAGAGATTCCTGCAAGCGGAGCTTAGCCAAGGACCGCCGGATGAGCGCAGAATCGGGCTCAAGCGGTTTCACATTGCGGCGGAGCGTTCCATTGGTATCTGCCGCAACCGTAAAGCGGTGGCGCAGACTCGGCAGTCCGTTGACAGATACCGGGAAATCGAACACACGTTCCTTTGTTTTGTAAAGGTCGTCAAACTCATTGTGGCCCACGTACTCGATTACGTACGAATCCAGCAAAATACGCTGGATGTCGTCGAGCGGGAGGCCCTTTGCCCAAAGGAAACCGATGTAGGCTCCCCACGAAGTGCCCACAATGGAATCGACCGGGATGGAATAGCTTTCGATAGCGTAGAGCACGCCCAGGTGGAACCACGGCGAATGCTCCCCGCCACCCAGGTAAAGAACTGATTTTAATGCCGAAGCGCTTGCAGGCTGCGGCGGCGGAGAGGGCTGTTGAGCCGCCGTTGCTGAAGGTTGTTGAGGAGCCGTTGTTGATGGCTGTTGAGCCGCAGGCGCCGCCGAATCCGGAGCCGCCGAAAGCGATTGCAGCAAAAGGAGCGACGAGTCGGGAGGCGTCGCATTGGGCGCGACCGACGCATTTTGCGCAGACACTAGCGAAAACGCCACCGCCAAAGCAGCAGCCGTTTTCGCACTAAAAAGTTTAGCCAAGGCGTGCCGTATTAGAAGCATACCTACCTGCTTCTTCGCGAGTCACGTAACCCGCACGAACGAGTTCAGCCAAACAGTCGTCCATCAGGAGCATGCCCTCCGAGGCGGACGCCGCAATTACAGAAGGCAACTTGAAGAAGTCGCCACTACGGATAAACAAAGCCGCATTCTGCGTGTTGTAAAGGATTTCCCAGGCGGGAACCGCACCTGCGTTTTCGCCGGCACCCTGCAACAAGCGCTGGACCACAATGGTCTTTAATGCCGCCGTGAGCATAGTGCGTGCCAAGTTGCGGTCTTCGGGCGCCACTGCCGAGAGCAAGGCGTCAAGGACGCCAACGGAGTTGCCCGCGGTCACGGTGCAAACCACCAGAGCGCCCGACTCGGCCGCACGGAGCATGGGAATCAGGTTTTCGCTGTTGAAGTCGCCCATCCAAAAGAGATCGCAACCGCAACGGAGTGCCTGCAACATTTTTTCGGCAACGGAACCGTTCGAGTTCTCGAACACCAGACTTTCGCCCGTGCGAATGGGGAATTCCTTCGCCGTATCCAAAAAGCAGGCACGCATCATGCGGGATTCGCAAAGAGCGTTCACATAGGAGGTTGCCGTCATGGTTTTGCCAGAGCAGGCGGGACCGGCGAACACTACCAGGCCAGAACTCATGCCGAGCAAGTTCGCCATGGTCTGCGGGGCACCCAAGTCCGCAAAGTTGGGGCACTCGGCCATGAGCGGGCGGAACACTGCCGAGTTACCGAGCGCTTCACGGAAATAACGCACGCGCCACTTGGTGCCAGCCCATGGGCCGCCAATCAGCGAGCCGGATTCGCCTTCAACGGAACCCAAAAATTCGCGAAGGGCACCAAACCCCACCGCCGGAGCGTCGGGAATACGGCAGACCTTGCCAGCCAAACGAACCGCAGAAGGGGCGCCTTCGGCAACAATCAGTTCGCTACCGCCAATGTTCATCACGTAATCCAACAGGGATTCAATTTCTGTAGCCATGATTAAGCCTCCTTACCTGTGGGGCGATAAGCCGCAAAGCGACGGCTGTCATAAGCGCGCTTCCAAGCTTCGGAACCTTCAATGTAACCCGACTCCAAGCACTTTTGCAAGGAATCGTCAAGCGTAATGCCCTGATCCTTTTGGCTGCTGATGGCAGCGGCGACCTGCGAGAGGTCACACTTGCGAATCATGTTCGCAACAGTCGAGGAAATACGCATGGCCTCGGCAGCGAGCACCAGTCCCTGATTTTGCACCACCGGGATCAAGTGCTGCACAATAACACCTTTGAGCTGTTCGGCAAGCGAATTCGCAAAGGCCGAACGGTTGGCGTCGGGAACGGACGCCAACAGGCGCGAGAGCAATGCGTGGATGTTGTTGCCGTTCGTCACCGCGAACACAAGCGCGCCCGCATTAGCTGCCTGCAGCAATAGCGAGAGTTCGTCCATCGATTCCAAGTGGTCAAAGCATATCACGTCGGCGCCGTCGCGCATGGCGAGCTCGATTCCTGCAATGCCAGAACGCACATGCAGACCCACTTCCTTTTGCGCGAGGGCCCCGTTCGGGTTCTGCAACACGCGCTCAATGGGGCGTTCAATGGTCTGGATGTAGCATTGACGGTTGGCGGCAATCGTCTCGACAAAAGATGTCATGGTCGTAGAACGACCACTGGACGCCGGCCCTGCAATAAGCACAAGACCGCTGTGGAGCTCTGCGAACTTGCTGCAGAACGGAGGCAAGTAAAGATTCTCGAGCGTCGCCGATTCCATTTGGATTACGCGGATCGCGATACTCGGCACCACCTCATTCCAGGTCACCGTGATGCGGGCGCGCCCGACACCGGGAAGCCCAAATGTCTTGCTAAAGTTCTTGCCCATGGCGACCTTGTAACCATCGGCAAATCCTTCGGAGGCTTCGGACAAAAGTTCCGTCAAGCGCGTTTTGTCGAGCGTCTGATCCGTCACCGGGAACAAAGCCCCGGACTGGCGCATCACCACCTGGCGGTCAGCAAACAGGTAGATGTCGGTCGCACCGAACTTGCGGGCATACGCGATCATCTTTTTCAAGTTCATCTTGTTGGTCAGCGTTTCGGGGGCCTCGACAGCAGTGCCCTCGCCCGTAGCCACCGCAAAGCGGCTCGGGAGTTCGCCTTCTTCGGCAGACTCGTCGGAACCATCCTCGGTAGTGATGCCAATGCTTGCAATACTCGTGGTCTCGAGACCCGAGACCTTTTCAACATCAAGGTTCGAGGACGTAGATTCACCGTAAATGTTGTTGCCCTCGATCTGGAGCGTCGGCTCCTCGTCCTTGGGCTCGGCCTTAACCGGGGACGGGGCCGCGGGGGTCGGGACACCCACCGGTTTGACCGCCGGGATGGACATGGTGGAACGCTTGGGCGCGGCACTCTCGGCCGCCGGCTGCGCGGCAGCATTCTTCGCTTCAAGGTTCTTCACGAAGGCAAGCACCTTCTCGTAAACCGCCTGTTGCAAGAGCCCGGCCTTCACCAAGACCTGGCCGATATCGACCTGGTCGTTCGCCTCGGCCCAATGGGCATCCACCTGATCCTGCGTCACCATCTTGTTGTGGACGAGGACCTTCGCCATATACAGGTTTCTCATAGGAAATCCCTCCGGCTAAACCACCAGCTTGCAATCGCGAGGAATACTCCCACGTAACCGAGTGCATAGACGGTGTTCCAGAACAAATACATATCCGGGAGCGCAAGCCCGTGCACAACGTAACTCGTCACGTTGTAGCGGTAGAGCCCCGGGAAAATCGCGTGTATCACCACCGCAGCCTTTTCGAGCAATGCCGTAGAGGCATCGCCCATCTCGCCCATGCGACTTGCAAACCTCACCTGTTCCAACAGCTCGTTGCTCAGGTGGCCCGCAAAGTACACGCCCAGCGTAAAGAGCGCCGAAAGAATCGTGCTGCTGAAACTGCTGAACAGGAGCGCCACCGCAATCACCACCGCCATCTCGCAGAAGATGAGGTATATGGCAAGGAGCAGACTCGCCGTCGGTTCCGCGTTCATCACGAAAAGCATCAGGTAGTAGATGACCGTCAAAAGCGTGAGGTGTACCGCCACCACGGCAAGGAGGCCAAAGTACTTGCCCACGATAAACGTCACGCGACTAATCGGCTTAGAAAGCAGCGTGAGCACCGTGCGCCGCTGGATTTCCTTCTGCACCAGGCTGATACCCACGAAGATGGAAATCAGGAGGCCCGAGAGGCTCATCACCGAAAGCGTAGTGGACTTGATCACGTAGGCGCGGTCAAACACCGACCATTCGCCAAGCACGATGCTGAACAGGGTGAGCGCAATCGCGAGGAACACGATGTTGTAGAGAATCTTGTCGCGGATAGATTCGCGGAATGTGTTGTGAGCGATAACCGCAATATACTTAAGCGTCTGCACGTGCAATCTCCTCCGTCAAAATGTCCTCGAGGCTCGGACGCTTGTGGTCCATCTTCTCGACCGCAATCCCGTTCGCAAGGCAGTAGCCCAGCAGGCGGTCGCGGGCGGCATCGTCCTCGCACACGAATTCTTCCGGGTGTCCCGTAAGCGAAACGCCCTGCGGCAGGTCGCTCTCGAGAATCGCCTTGCGCGTACGCACGTGGTATTCCACCCCGCACGACTCGGTAATCTCGTCGACTGTACCTTCTCGCACAATCTTGCCATCCACGATCATCGCGACCTTGTGGCTAATGCTTTCAACGTCGCTCAGCAGGTGGCTCGAATAGAAGATAGTCACGCCATCGCGGTTCAGCTGCTGTATAGCCTCGCGCACGTCGCGGCGGCCCATCGGGTCGAGCCCGCTCATCGGCTCGTCGAGAATCAAGAGTTTCGGCTTGCCGAGAATCGCCTGCGCAATGCCCACGCGCTGCATCATGCCCTTGGAGTACGAACGCAGGCGGCGGTCGATCCAGTCCTTGTTCGCGTGCAGAAGCTCGAGCGCCCAGGTGATGCGCTTGTCAAGTTTCGCACCGTCGAGTCCCACCAGCTTGCCGTAGAAGCGCAGGAGCTCGCGCCCCGTGAGGTAATCGTAAAAGTACGGCTGCTCCGGGGAGTAACCGATGTAGCGGCGGCTCTTCACATCGCGCGGGCTGATGCCGTTCACCAGCACCTTGCCCGAATCAAAATTCAACAGGCCCGTCAGCACCTTGATGGTGGTGGACTTGCCCGCCCCATTGGGGCCAATAAAGCCGTAAACCTGACCGTCCTCAACATTAAAGCTCACGTCCTTGAGGGCGAGCTTCGGCTTCATTAAAAAGCCGCTGCGGTAGGTCTTGTGCAAATGCTCAATCTGGATCATAGCTTGTCTTGGGCCTCTTCAATTTCACGGCGGCGCTTTTCGGCACGCAGTTTCTTGTTCACAATAAAATAGATGACAGCACCCACCAGGTACACCACAATGCCCGAATAGAAGATCGGGTTGATGGACTGGCCTTCCAGCCCCGGGAACACATTCAAAATCACGCTATGGCCAAAAAGGCTCAGCAGGACCAGGACAAAGCCAAGCCCACGGAGTACATAGGTCAGTATTATGAGTTTATTCATTACGATACCTCAAAACAAGCCCCGAAGCCGAGGCTTTTCCTTTTTTGAAAAATACACTTTTTTTAGCCTTTTGTATGGATGGCCACCGCAAACTCCTTTAAAAGGGCGGGGTCATTCACTTTTTCCCAAAGAGTCCCGGTTACAATAATCTGCGCACCGGCAGCCACACGCACCGCAGCCGTCTGCGGATCCTTGATGCCGCCGCCCGTAATGATGGTCATTTCGGTGGCACGGCGGGTGTAGGCGATGTGCTCCACAGGGACCGGTTCCTCGGCGCCGCTGCCGGCCTCGAGGTACACATAGCGCATGCCCATGAGTTCGGCGGCAATGGAATTCACCATGCTGAGCTTGGGCTTGTTGGCGGGCACCGGCATGGTACCGCTGATGTATTCCACCGTCGTGCGCTTGCCGCTGTTGATGAGCTGGTAAGCCGTCGGGATGGCTTCCATGTTGAGCGCACGCACGAGCGCGCCACCGCGCACCTGTTCGTCAATCAGGTAGTTCGGGTTGCGGCCGCTCACGAGCGTCATGAAAAGCATCGCGTCGAAACCGGGAACCACCTGCGAGGCGCCACCCGGAAAAAGGACCACGGGCAGGTCCACGTTGGCCTTGAGGGCAGCCACCTGCTTGGGGAGCGTGAAGTTACCCAGGTAAGAACCGCCCACGAGCAGCAGGTCGGCGCCGTTCTCGGCGGCCATCGCGCCCGCCTTCACGAACGCGGCCTCATCGGACGTGTCCGGGTCAATGAGCACGGCAAACAAGGCACCGCGCTTTTCGATTTCTGCGTTCAGGCGAAGTTCGGTCTTACCAGGTTTCATACAATTCCTTTTCTTGCGTCTACTCCGCAAGATACCATAAAGATACATTATTTGTTTCCTCCTTGCCACAAAAAAAAGAAGAAGGAGGGTTGGAGACCCGCCTTCTCGTTCTCTCGTTGTTCTCTACCCCAAATTCGTTATTCGTCCTTGATGCAGCGCACATTCAACTGGATAATTTGGTCAGACCACAGCGCACGTTGCTGTACGAGCCATTTTCCATAGCTTTCGAACATGATCATCGATGCCCAAGGGTCCGAATACGCACTATCGGGCTTTACCGCATAATAGGTCCAAACTTCCTTGCCGCCATCTTTCGAAGTCACGTTTCCAAATCCAGCGGCAAACAAGTAATCCGCAAGGGTATAAACTTCAAGATCCAGCGATTCCTTGACAAAGCCGAACATTTTCTCCCAATCGTTGCCATTCGGAAGACGCCAGCCATCGGGGCAAACCCCCTGATAAGTTCCAGTAGCCTTTTCAACAGAATCGATTGCGGCCATCATTCTATCGTAGTTGATGTTATTGCCCATGGCATGCAACGTATCGCAAAGTGACGGCACTTCGCTTTCTGCCAGACATTCATCAAGCGACACCATCACAATCGAGGTATCCAGCGCAAGCACTTCGGACAACGAGTAATAACCATTGGGGCTGTTGAACATCAGGTTTTCACCAAACCATGTCTGCGTTCCGTTTTCCAAGGTGTACGTCACCGTCTTGTATGTCTTTCCGTCGCGTTCGTCAGTCATAGAGCCCGCAACATAGGGAGCTTGTTTAACCGAAGTTGTCCACTTTTTTGACGTACAGACAAAGTTGAACAAGACACCCGAATTTTCAATAACGGCACCTTCTTTTTCCGCAGTACATTCTTCCAGGCCCTGCATAAGAATCGCAAAGTTCGTATTGATTTCTTTGGACAGCTCGGACATTTTCAAAACGCCTTGGGCGTCTTCTTTCACAATAGTATTCAGCTTGCTAAACGACCATGCGGTAAAACGTTTTTTCGTCTCTTCGTCAATATTGTTAAACGTTCCGTCTTCGCCAAACTTTTGCGCCAACGATTCAACGCTAGATTTGCTCAAAGATGGGCCCAAGTACAAACCCACAAAGTTCAGGACATCGACAACATCAGAATCTGCGGCATGTTCATTCTTTTCGAAATTGAACGGAACACCCTCGATTCCAAACGCCGCGAGAACTTCCCTGTCAGCCTGCGCTTTTGCTTCGGCAAAGGTTTTACCCGAATTCACCAGATAGCGCAAACGGTAAGCTTCCAAGTAGGTCATTACATTGACATTCACATTCCTAGTCTCGCGCAAATCCACTATGGCCTGATACGGGACATAATCCTTGTACCAGATGCCGTCGTACCAATCATCACTATTTCGATTGGGGTGAATTTCGAATTGCGCATACGGACTGTTAAAAGTAACGCTGTCGATTGCGAATTTTCCGGATTCGTTTATAAAAGCGCCTTCATAAACAACTCCCGTCGTATCCAAAGTCGACGAATCCAATTCGAACACCTTCATCAGCGATACATTAAGCTGAATTGATGTGTTCTCATCGTATTCATTACCGTTCGGAGTGACAAGCGAAGGCATATTCGCCATTTTGCCACCCACCGAAATATCGGCAAGCACCGGGGTCAAGCCGGTCTCTTCGGCAGAGCCGCCCATCACGGTGTCGGGTTTACCGTCATCCGTGGAACATGCCGCAAGAGTCAAGGCGAATAGCACCGCCGCTTTGCAGACCTTTTGTCTTTTTAAGTAGTTCATGACGTCCTCCTCGTTTTATTTTTTTAAACCCTTGATGTTTGTCATCGGGAAAAACTGCATGTTCAAGCGGTACACCTCGTCTGCCGCAGAATCCCTAGTCGCGATTGCGATTACCTTTTTACGGCACTCGGCAATCACTTGCACAATTTCGTCGTAAGCTTCGTGCGTAACGCCCAGCGTAACACCCGAAAAATGCCGTTCCGCTTGCGGAACGCCCTCGATCGCGTCAAGGGCGAACTCGCCCATTTGGCGGAGCATCCCGCGAACGGCGACAGGCGTTACTTCCATAGGGCCCGTCGTCACCGACTTTTCGGTTTGCGTATAGTTGCCGACATCGTCTTTTTGGAGCAAGCCCGCCTTGACCAAGAAATTCAAGGTTTCGCTCACCTCGGCCGCCGTTATCTTTTCGCGGCAAGCATGGGCAAGGGCCAAGGGTTTTGCCCCCGGCATGGCAGGCGCGAGTTCGCGAATGACCGGATTTTTCCAGTCACTGAAAAAACGGAACGAATCGCCTTCCAGGACCTTCGCCTTGTGCGCCTTGGCAATCGAAATCATCTTGCCGTAAGCGGCCTTCTTTTCGGCATCCGTTTTTGCATGGTCAAACTCCACCATCGCGCGAAAATATTCCAGCCGGTTCCCGCTTAGCCCCATGGCCTTGGCCACACGCTCGGCGGCATCTTCGCCCAGGTTGAAACGCCCCTCGCTCACATACTTCAAGTGGACCGACGAGGAGAACCCCGCCACCCTTGCGAACTCCCGCCAGGTAAACGCAGACTTCACCTTCCTTTCGGCGTAATAATCCGCAATATACTGGCGGTAGCCCGTATATTCAAAGACATCTTTCATTTTTCCTCCTGACAAGGCCCCGCTTCCGACGGCTTCACGTTACCAAATATACCTCTTATTCCGCAAAAGTCAACTTATTTTGCAATACAAAAATTGCGTTTTTATTCAAATTTCAACAGTTATTTAAAAAATCATAAAAAACATGCATTTTTCTACAATGCAAAGTCGCGCTTATTTTCAAGGAGCCCGCCTTTACCTATATTTACGGCATGGAACTTTTCACCAAAATCGACATTCCCGCATCGAGCATTCGCATCGATTACACGAGCCGCATCGCGTTTTTCGGGTCGTGCTTTGCAGAGAACATTGCCTCCAAGTTTACCGGGCTTGGATTTCGCACGTTGGTGAACCCCCTCGGGATTATCTACAACCCACTATCCATAGAACAGACGGTGGAGGCAGTCGCCGGCGAGGGCTACAACCGCACCGCCAGTGAGGACTGCGGCACAAATTTGAACTGCACCGACCGCGTGTTCTTTGACGGCGAAAAGTGGAGCAGCTGGGATGCGCACGGTTCGCTCTCCACCACGACACGCGACGAATGCATCGCGAGGCTAGAACGCGCCAGGAACCGCGCCCGTGAATTCTTGAAAACCGCCGACATCGTGTTCATCACGCTCGGGAGCGCCTACGTGTATTTTTTAAAAGAGGACGGTCGAGCCGTCGCGAACTGCCACCGGCAAAATACGGACCTCTTTGAACGCAGGCTCATTACCGTTGACGAAGCGACGGCGGCAATGGAAAACACCCTCGCCAAGCTCAAAAGCATCAACCCCAAAATGCATGTCGTCTTTACCGTGTCGCCGCTTAGGCACATGGGCGACGGGGCCCATGGGAACACACTCTCAAAGGCGACCCTGCAACTCGCCATCGACCGGACCCTAGCACAAGTTGCCTGCGAGAACCGCGCCGTGGCAAGCTACTTCCCGAGTTACGAAATCGTGATGGACGAACTGCGCGACTACCGCTTTTACGCAAACGACATGATTCATTTGTCTGCAACAGCCGAGGATTATATTTTTGAGCGCATGCAACAGACGTACTTTGACGAGGCAACCATCGCGAACACAAAGCGCGTCGAGAAGTTCATGAAGGCGGCAAGTCACCGCATCGTAAACGACGGGAGTGCCAAGGCGGTCGAGTTCGCAAACAAGTACCTCGCCGAAGCGGAACGACTTGAAGCAGAAATCCCAGAGCTTGACCTTGGCCGCGAAAAGGAATCTTTCAAAAAAATTCTAGGATGACGCTGCAACAGCGTCGCAAATCACTTACGCGTATGCGGAAGGTGCATCTTTTTGCGCATTGCAATCAAGCGCAAAAGGAAGGTGAAGGCCGTCGTCACGACAATACGCGCCTCCATGTGCGGCACGCCGACATACGGGAGCACCACGAAAAGGATTCCGCCCAGGATTGCTGCCGTCGCATAAAAGTCGCTCTTTAAAATCTGCGGGATTTCACGAACCAGCACATCGCGGATAAGTCCGCCACCCGCCGCCGTTATTGCCGCCATGAAAATGACGGCAACCGGCCCTGCGTCCAGGGCCGCGGCCTTGCTCGCCCCCACCGCCGTAAAGAACCCGAGCCCGAGCGCGTCGGCCACCAACACAAAGGCCCAGCTCGCCGTCAATGCCTTCTTCGCACCGATCATCGCCGCACAAGCGACCGCGCACACCACGATATAGGTGGGGCTCCGCAAAGCGACCGGCGGAGTCTCGCCCAAAAGCACATCGCGCACGATGCCGCCGCCCACGCCCGTCGCAATGGACATAATGAGAATGCCGAGCCAATCCAGGTTGTAGCGGATTCCCTTGTAGGCCCCCGTTATGGCGAACGCCAGCGTCCCGAGCATGTCTATCGCAAAAAGCATGGTATAAATTTAAACAAAAAAGAGCCCCTGCAAGGGGACTCTTTTTTTACGCTTTGACTTTGGTGGGAGCGAAGCCCAATCACAAGTTCATTTCTGAACTTAGGGCTGAGCGGTCAGTTTAGCTCTGATCCAGTTGTTGGCGTTGGCAATAGCACCGGCAATCTTGTCGACTTCCTTGGTGCCGGCCTGAGCGCGGTCCGGGCGTCCACCGCCACGGCCACCGCAAGCAGCGGCGAGGTCCTTCACGAGGTCGCCGGCCTTGATGCCCTTGGCCTGAACATTCTTGCCCACCATCACGGCGATGCTACCGGCACCGTTATCCTTGTTGGCAATCACGGCGACGCTATCGGTGTCGAGTTTGTTCTGAACGCCGTCCAGCAAGTTCTTGTACTTTTCGTCCGGCAAAGCGAGTTCGCGAACGTAGAGGTTCACGCCCATCACGTTGATGCCGCCGTTCAGGAGTTCGGCAGCGGCAAGCGTTGCAAGTTCCAGCTTCACGGACTGCAGGCTCTTTTCGAGGTTCTGCGTCTTGGCGAAGGACTGCTGAATGCGATCGAGAACTTCGGCGTCCTTGCAGCGGAGCTGTTCGCGGAGAGCCGTGAGAATCTGCGTACCGGCGCGGAGGAGGCTCAAGGCGCCACGGCCAGAGACCGCTTCGATACGGCGCACGCCTGCGGATACGCTAGATTCAGAGATAATCTTCACGAGGCCGATGTTACCGGTGTTCTGCACGTGCAAGCCACCGCAGAGTTCCTTGGAGAACTCTTCGTTCGCGCAGCCCATCTTCACCACGCGGACTTCGTCGCCATACTTTTCGCCGAACAGAGCCATGGCACCGCTGGCCTTGGCTTCGTCGACGCCCATCACCTGGGTGTTGACCGGGAGGCATTCCATGACCTTCGCGTTCACGATGTCTTCCACCTTCTGGATTTCTTCGGCGGTCATCGCATTGAAGTGGCTGAAGTCAAAGCGGAGGAGTTCGTTGGAAACGAAGCTACCCTGCTGCTGCACGTGAGTGCCGAGCACCTGGCGGAGCGCGGCCTGCAGCAAGTGGGTGGCGGAGTGGTTCTTGCGGATGTCGTTACGGCGTTCGTTATCGACGGTAGCCATAAAGACGGCACCCATCGTTTCTTCGTTTGCCGTACCCTTCTTTACCTTGCCGCGGCAGAGGGCGGTGTCGTTCACCTTCACGGTGTCAAATACGTCAATTTCGAGGTCGCCAGAAACGAGCGTACCCTTATCGCCGACCTGGCCACCCATTTCGGCGTAGAACGGAGAAGTTTCAAGCACGATGGAGAGCACGCCCTTGTCTTCGCGCCAGCGCACGACCTTCGTTTCGCAAGCGGAGAGTTCATAGCCCACGAACTTGGTGCTTTCTTCGCTGTACTGTGTCCAGCCTTCGGTACCCATCGTGTTGATGCCCTGCTTCATGTTGGCGCGGGCGCGGGCCTTCTGTTCTTCCATGCACTTCTCGTAGCCTTCTTCGTCAATCAGGAGGCCCTTTTCTTCGGCGAGAATACCGGTGAGGTCCGGCGGGAATCCGTAGGTATCGTAAAGGAGGAACACCTTGTCGCCCGGAATCTTGTCGCCCTTCTTCAAGTCGGCGGAAATGGCGGCGAAGCGTTCGAGACCGGCGTCGAGCGTGCGGATAAAGCTTTCTTCTTCGCTCTTGATCACGGAGGCAACGAATTCCTTGCGTTCGCGGATTTCCGGGAAGGCGTCGCCCATCGTGTCGGCAAGCACCTGCACGAGCTGGCAAATGAACGGCTTCTTCTGGCCGAGCAGGCGGGCAAAGCGGCTAGCACGGCGCAAAATGCGGCGGAGCACGTAGCCACGACCTTCGTTGCTCGGCAAGGCACCGTCGGCAATAGCAAAAGAAATAGCGCGGATGTGGTCGGCAATCACGCGGTGCGGAGTACCGGCTTCGCCATCGTTGTACGGCACGCCACTGAGTTCAGCAATCTTTGCGATAATCGGGGTGAACACGTCGGTGTCGTAGTTGCTGGTCTTGCCCTGCAGAATAGCGCAGATACGTTCGAAACCCATACCGGTATCGACGTTCTTTGACTTCAGCGGAATCAAGCTTCCGTCGCTCACGCGTTCGTACTGCATGAACACGTTGTTCCAGATTTCGATGTAGCGGTCGTTTTCGCCGTTCACGCCCTTGATGGGGTCCTTGAACGTTTCGGCCTGCGTAGCGAGGTCGCCGCGGTCGTAATGGATTTCGGAGCAAGGGCCGCACGGACCGGTGTCGCCCATTTCCCAGAAGTTGCTGTGAGCGTCGAAGCGCATGATGCGGTCATCCGGAAGGCCGGACACGTCCTTCCAAATCTGCCAGGCTTCGTCATCGTCCTGATAGACCGTAGCAAAGAGGCGTTCCTTCGGGAGCTTCCAAACTTCGGTCAAGAGTTCCCAAGCCCAGGCAATGGCTTCTTTCTTGTAGTAGTCGCCGAAGCTCCAGTTGCCGAGCATCTCGAAGAAGGTGTGGTGGTAGTTGTCGCGGCCCACCACGTCGAGGTCGTTGTGCTTACCGGACACGCGGAGGCACTTCTGGCTGTTGCATACGCGCTTCCAACCCTTCGGATTGTCGCCAAGGAAAATTGCCTTGAACTGGTTCATGCCCGCGTTCGTGAACATGAGCGTCGGGTCGTCATGCGGGACCACCGGCGAAGAACGCACGAAGAGGTGGCCCTTGGATTCAAAGAACTTGATGAAAGATTCGCGCACCTGCGCAGAAGTCATAGTAGGCATAATGTGTCCCTTTTATTTTTCGGGCGTAAATTTAGAAAAAAAACGTTGCCTCTAAGCGGGTGCGGTCCTGAACCGACCCCCAATCACCCCCTGGAGCTTCAAATCCATAGCCATCAACGACTTACAAAAATATTTTAAAAAGTTGTTGCGTTTTGTTAATTTATTATCTATATTTGTAATGATTACAAAATCAAAACAAATGCAAACGGCACCCAAAAACGAGCATCGGACCGCGCTTTCTTTTGGTAAATTTGATGGTGTATTCAAATAGCAAAGAAATGCAGGTCACTGCACAAAAGAGGAAATATGGTAGATAAAGAAGAGTGGAAAGGTTTCGCTGGACAGCGCTGGAAAGAAGAAGTCAACGTGCGCACGTTCATCCAGAAGAACTACACGCAGTACGATGGGGACAAGTCGTTCCTCGCTGGCCCGACCGAGGCCACGACCAAACTTTGGAACGAGGTCCAGGACCTGCAGAAGCAGGAAATCGCCAAGGGCGGCGTCCTCGACATGGACACCGACGTTGTGTCTGGCCTCACGAGCCATGCTGCCGGCTACATCGCCGAAGGATCCAAAGACCTCGAGAAGATTGTGGGCCTGCAGACCGACAAGCCGCTCAAGCGCGCCTTCATGCCGTTCGGCGGCATCAAGATGGCCGAAGAAAGCTGCATGAACTACGGCTACACACCGAGCAAGGAACTGCACCACATCTTTACCGATTATCACAAGACGCACAACCAGGGCGTGTTCGACGCATACACCCCCGCCATGCGCGCCGCACGCAAGGCGCACATCATCACGGGTCTTCCCGACACCTACGGTCGCGGTCGTATCGTGGGCGACTACCGCCGTGTCGCCCTCTATGGCGTAGACTACCTGATCGAGAAAAAGAAAGCTGACAAAGCCCTCTCCGACGAATCCGACATGACCGAAGAGGTCGTACGCCTGCGCGAGGAACTCGCCGAGCAGATCAAGGCGCTCGAAGGCATGAAGGCCATGGCGAAGATTTACGGCTACGACATTTCCAAGCCCGCGAAAAATGCACGTGAAGCCGTGCAGTGGTTGTACTTTGGCTACCTCGCTGCCATCAAGACGCAAAACGGCGCCGCCATGAGTGTTGGCCGTGTTTCAACATTCCTCGACATTTACTTTGAACGCGACCTCAAGGCCGGCATCCTCACCGAGAGCGAAGCCCAGGAACTCATCGACCACCTGGTAATGAAGCTCCGCATGGTGAAGTTCGCCCGCATCACTAGCTACAACGAACTGTTTAGCGGTGACCCGGTGTGGGCGACGCTCGAAGTCGCCGGCCTCGGCCAAGACGGCCGCCACATGGTGACCAAGACCGACTACCGCTTTTTGCACACGCTCGTGAACATGGGTCCCTCGCCCGAACCGAACCTCACGGTGCTCTACAGCCCGCGTCTGCCCGAGAACTTCAAGAAGTTCGCCGCCGAGATCTCGGTGAAGACCAGCGCCATCCAGTACGAGAACGACGAAACCATGCGCCCGATCTGGGGCGACGACTACAGCATTTGCTGCTGCGTCTCGGCCACCCAGACCGGCAAGGAGATGCAGTTCTTTGGCGCTCGCGCGAACCTTGCGAAGGCACTCCTTTACGCCATCAACGGCGGCAAGGATGAATGCATTTGCCGCGGTCAGCAGATTGGCCCCGAGTACCCGCCCATCACCAGCGAGTACCTGGACTACGACGAGCTGGTGCACAAGTTCGACCTGTACCTCGACTGGCTTGCCCGCCTGTACGTGAATACCCTGAACCTCATCCACTACATGCACGACAAGTATTACTACGAGGCCGCCGAAATGGCCCTCATCGACACGAACGTGCGCCGCACATTCGCGACAGGCATTGCAGGATTCAGCCACGTGGTCGACAGCCTTTGTGCCGTGAAGTACGCCAAGGTGAAGGTCATCCGCGACAAGGAGACCGGACTTGCCGAGGACTTCCAGATCGAGGGAGACTTCCCGCGCTATGGAAACGACGACGACCGCGCCGACGACATTGCCGTGTGGCTCCTCAAGACCTTCATGGCCAAGATCAAGCACAACCCGACCTACCGTCACTCCGAACCCACGACCTCCATCCTCACGATTACGAGCAACGTAGTGTACGGCAAGGCGACGGGCACGCTCCCCGACGGCCGCAAAAAAGGCGAGCCGCTCTCCCCGGGCGCGAACCCGAGCTACGGCGCCGAGAAGAACGGCCTCATCGCCTCGCTCATGTCGGTGGCGAAGCTCCCGTACGACTACGCCCTCGACGGCATCAGCAACACGCAGACCATCAACCCCGCGGCCCTCGGCCACGACGATGCCGAGCGCACGCTCAAGCTGGTGCAGGTTCTGGACGGCTACTTTGGCACCTCGAGTCACCACCTGAACGTGAACGTGTTCGGTATCGAAAAGCTGAAGGACGCCATGGAGCACCCAGAGAAGGAAGAATACCAGAACTTCACCATCCGCGTAAGCGGCTACGCCGTGCGCTTCATCAAGCTCACCCGCGAACAGCAGCTCGACGTGATTGCCCGCCAGGCACACGGCGTGCTGTAAGGCAAATCGGGTCGCAGTTAACGCGCTCCTATGGCTTTAAAAGGAAACCACCGGCTACGTCGGTGGTTTTCGTTCATACAAGAACGCCCGGGCTTTTGCCCGGGCTTTCTTTACTGGCTGCTTTTAGAGAGAATTTTTACAGGTCGGCTTCACGATCCAAAATCATTTGCACCATGCCGTCCTTGACCACGAGGTTCTCGGGGCGGTAAGTGACCTTTTCCATTTCCCAGTTGCCCCTGGACCAGCGATCCCAATCGAGGTCGTCGCCATCGAAGTCGTCTTGCCACTTAAGCGTGAAAGCCTTGGAAGTGGTGTCGTACGTAAAGGCGCGCACGTAGTCAATGTACTGGATCTGCGGACCCGCGGCGAGTTCTTCACCGGTGAACTTGCCGACCCAGCTGGCGCTGCCCGAGATCCACACGTTAAAGCGGAGGGACTGTTCCTGGTTCATGAAGGCCACCTGGTCGTGCTTGCGGTTGTCTGCATTGCCAATCGAATCGCGACGGATCTCGACGCTGTCGATTTCCCAGGCGATGTACTCGGGCGTCCACACAATGGCATAGAGATGGAAGTCGGCAGTCGCATCGAAACCAAAATTGTGCTTGGTCTCAGAAGTGATCTTCGCATTCTTCTTCTCGGTGGTGTTGGGCTCGCGGGTAATGAGGTTCGCCTGCCAAACCGTATCGCTCTTGCCCAGAACTTCGATATCGATTTCGTTCCACGGCTGGGCGCCCAGCAGGTACGAAGGATCGTAGTAGAGGAACATCGAGCTCACGGAACCCGGGAAAGAAACCATCTTCATGCGAGCCTCGAAACGACCGTAAAGGAACTGATCCTTGCCAGTCAACTCGGTGCCGTAATAAGTGTAGGTCTGGTTCGGGTTAACCGCCGCGCTCGAAGAAGAGACTTCCACAGGCAGGGCCGCGGAACTCAACGTCTGGTCTGGCGGGAGGGCGGCATCCGAAGAAGTCGGGTCGGCAGGGAGCGGAGCATCCGAAGACTCCGGCACCGGAGCCGGAGTCTCGGGAGTGGCGGGGTTATTAGAACTATCGTCGGAGCAAGCAGAAATCATCCAGCCCGCAAAGACAAACGCAGAAAGTGTGAATAGCTTTTTCATAGTAAATCCTCGTTTCTCCTTTAAAGATACTATGATTGTGCCGCGCAGAAAATAGCCGCAACATATAAAAATACACTAAGTGTATCAAATGTTTTTAACGCATTTTTTCTTTGCTTTTATATGGATGGCTCGGCCACGGATCCGCCCCCGGGGCGCAAACTACTATCTTTGCGACATGACTCTGGGACACGTGAACAAGTTGGAATCGTTCGGCTCGGTCGACGGACCGGGCATCCGCTTTGTCGTGTTTTTGCAGGGCTGCCCCATGCGCTGCCTCTTTTGCCACAACCCCGAGACCTGGAAATTCTCAAAGCCGGGCGAGACGAACGACGGCATTATGCACCTGACCGCCGAGGACCTGCTCGCCAAGGCAATCCGCTACAAAACCTTTTGGGGCAAGGACGGCGGCATTACCGTGAGCGGCGGCGAGCCCCTAATGCAAATGGATTTTTTGACCGAGTTCTTTACGCTCGCCAAAGCGCAGGGTGTACACACCTGCGTTGACACCAGCGGAGTAAACTTCACGCGCGCCGACAAAGACGCCGCGAACTTCGAGAAGTTCCAAAAGTTGCTCGCCGTGACCGACCTTTTGCTAGTCGACATCAAACATATTGACCCCGCGGTCCACCGCAAGTTGACCGGTCACGACAACGCGAACATCATTGACTTTTTCCGTTACCTCGACGAGATTCACAAACCCATTTGGATAAGGCACGTGCTGGTGCCCGGCATTAGCGACCACGACGAAGATTTGATTAAGACGCGCGACTTCATTCGCACTTTGAACAACGTAAAGCGAGTCGACGTGCTGCCCTACCACGCCTTTGCCCTAGGCAAGTATACCGAGCTCGGCATCGACTACGCCCTCAAGGACACACAGTCCCCTACCGCCGACCGCGTCGCCAACGCCAAGCGAATCCTCGAAACCGCACATTTCACAATGTGAAATGTGGAATTTGGGAATTTAAAAACCTAGCGAGACAAGGCGCAGTTTTCAGCAAGGGGTAAGAAACAAGTAAGACGAGGCCACGACCCCCGAAGCCGTAGTTAAACCTACGGCGAGAGGGGGAGTAACGAAGTATTACGCAGTTTATTAGCCCTTGACAGCGTCGCTCATGCTGAACATCGGCATATACATAGCGATTAGGAGGCCGCCCACGGCGCCGCCCAAGAACACGATGATCAAAGGTTCAATCATACTGACGACGGCATCCACTGCGGCATCCACTTCTTCGTCATAAAAGTCCGCTAGCTTCAAAAGCATGCCGCCCAAGTTACCTGTTTTTTCACCCACGCCGGTCATTTGAATCACCATAGGGGGGAAAATTCCTACTTCCTGCATGGGGTCCGCAATGGACTTACCACCGGCAATGCCTATGGCAATTTTTCCGATTGCCTGCTCCACCACCATGTTGCCGGCGGTAGAGGCGACCACCTTCAAGGCATCCATCACGCTCACACCGGCGTTCAAAAGAGTCCCCAATGTTCTGGAGAAACTCGCTGTGGACGACTTGATTTGCAGGTCACCTATTTTGGGTACCTTCAGCATCAGTTTGTCAAAGGCAAATTTTATGGTCTTTACCTTCAAAGCAAGTTTAAAGCCCACAATCAAAGTCACCACGCCAATGAACAAAAAGGCACCATTGTCGCGTATAAAGTCAGAGATGTTCATCACCACCTGGGTCGGTGCAGGCAGTTCGGCATCCAAAGCGGCAAACTGCTCGGCAAAGGTCGGCACCACGAACGTCATAAGGGCGATCACCACAAGGATACCGACAATAATAACCATGACCGGATACGTCAACGCCTTCTTGACCTTACGGCGCAAGCGCATACTGTTTTCCATGGTCTCGGCCAAACGCGCAAGAATCCCTTCAAGGATACCGCCCGCTTCACCGGCGGCCACCATGTTCACATACAACGAGTCAAAAACCTTGGGGTGCAAAGCAAGCGAATCGGCGAGCGAAGAACCACCGTTAATGGACTGCGTCACCTTGTGGATAACCGCCTTAAGTTCGGGGTTCTCGCACTGTTCCTCGAGAATTGTCAAGCACTGGAGCATCGGCAAACCGGCGGAGCACATCGAAGAGAACATACGCGTAAAGCGCGTGAGGTCCTCGTGCTTAATGCCGTTGCCAATCTTGATCTTGAGTTCCTTGGGCTTCTTTTTGAGGCTCACAATCGTCAAGCGACGGCGCATCAAGAGGGCTTCGGCCTCGGCCTTGTCCTGCGCCTCCAACGTACCTTCAAAGTTGTTGCCCTGGGCGTTCTGGGCTTTGTACAAGAACTCTGCCATAAACTAGACCCCTTCCTTCACAAACAACTGTTCCAGCTGGTCCGGGCTCGGAGAGCGTGCCAGGGCCTCAAAGCGGTCCACCTTGCGGTTCTTCACCAACTCGCACAGGCACATGTTCATGGTGTTCATGCCGAACTTCTGACCAATTTCGATCATGGACTCGATCTGGTGCACCTTATCGTCACGGATAAGCGCACGGATACCCGGAGTCACGTTCATAATCTCGTAAGCCATCACGCGGCCGCCGCCAATGCGGGGCACAAGAGTCTGGCATATAACGCCCTGCAGCACAAAGCTGAGCTGCGTACGCACGGTCTGCTGTTCACCCTTGGGGAACGCGTCAATAATACGGTTGATAGTCTGCACACAAGAGTTGGTGTGCAAGGTTGCAAAGGCCAAGTGACCCGTTTCGGCGATGGTCAAGGCGCAACGCATGGTCTCGTTGTCACGCATTTCGCCGATGAGCACCACGTCGGGATCCTGACGGAGGGCCATCTTAAGGGCCATGGCAAAACTGTTGGTATCGCTGCCGACTTCGCGCTGGTTGATCATGCAACCCTGGTGCTTGTGCAAAAATTCAATGGGGTCCTCGACTGTCAAAATGTGGTCGTGGCGTTCCTTGTTGATTTTGTCGATCATGGCAGCAAGCGTCGTCGACTTACCGGAACCGGTAGCGCCAGTCACCAGCACAAGGCCCGAGGGGCGGGTCGTGAACTCGGCGAGGATCTTGGGAAGGCCCAAATCTTTGAAAGTCTTGATTTCGAGAGGAATGATACGCAAGGCGAGGGCAACGCAACCACGCTGCAGGTAGGCGTTGGCACGGAAACGGGCCAGGTTCGCAATACCGAACGAGAAATCGCACTCCTTGTTCTGTTCAAAGGACTTTTTCTGCAGCTCGTTCATCAAGCTGTAGGTCATTCTCATGGTTTCGTCCGGTTTGAGCTTGTCTTCACCAATGGGGGTCAACTTACCAGAAAGACGTATCAGCGGGGGCGCACCAGCCGTAATATGCAAGTCAGAAGCCCCGCGTTTGACCATTTCAGACAGAAGATCTTGAATATTGTATGCCATATTGCAGAATATAATTAAAACATTCCAAAAAAAAAATAAATTCTTATAGGATATGTGGTCAAAATCCTATAAAATACTGGCCATTTTGGGGAGTTTAATATTCCTGGTATTCCTGTACTACCAATACAGGGAATATACCAGGCCGTTCCAAGAAATGCCCAAGACCGTCGCAAACTTCGCCGCCCTCGACGTGAGCGGGCAAAAAACAGACTACGCCCGCGAAAAGGGCTACGCCACACTGATTGTTTTGAGCGCCAGCTGGTGCCCCGCCTGCATGGCCGAGATGCCCGTGCTCAAAAAGCTGCATGAGGAATTCTCGCCCAAGGGCCTCAACATTTTGATGGTGAGCGAAGACGACAACCTCAAAGCTGCAGCCCGCTTCAAGGCAGCCAACAAAATGCCGTGGACCGTGGTGCACTGGAATTACGAACTCATGACCGCCCTCGGCAACCCGCGGGTGATACCCGTATCGTACCTGGTCAACGGTACAGACGATATCGTCCTGATCGAGGCGGGCATACTCGAAGAGCAGCGCATTCGCGCTGCTCTCGAACAAATCCTGGAATAATTTTTTGCAGCCGTCGCCACATGGCGACTACGCGACGGGACTCGGGAAGAGGATCACGTCGGCGATTTCCTTTTTGCCCAACGCCAACATGAACAGGCGATCGAGACCGAGCGCTACGCCCGAGCAGGAGGGCATCCCCGATTCCAGAGCCGCCAAAAAACGCTCATCCACGGGCGGCAGCGGCTTGCCCATTTTGCGACGGATTTTCAAATCCGCTTCAAAACGGCGGCGCTGCTCGGCGGCATCGGTAAGTTCGGTATAGCCATTGCACAGTTCTACTTTGTCTACAAAAAGTTCAAAGCGCTTTGCCCAAATGAGGCCTTCCTTGTCAACATAGGTTTGCGCGAGTGCCGCCTGAGAAGGCGGGTAGTCCAAGATGAATTCGGGGCCGTGGCTTGCCAACGCGGGCTCCACCACGAACACCATCAGGTAATCCCACCAGTCCTCGCGACTCATCATGCCCGTGTTCTCGGGAACGGGCACGTTGTGGAACTCGCAGGTCTCCACAAAGTTGTTCAAGTCCTTGCAAAACGGATCCACGCCGGCGTAATTCTTGAAGGCGTCAATCCAGCGCGTGCGGCGGGCCTTCAAAGGCTTGCCCGTAATCTCGCTCACCAGCGCCTCGACCTCGTCCATCAGCTGCTCTTGCGGCATGCCCACGCGGTACCACTCCACCATGCTGAACTCGTTATTGTGGTGGCTACCGAATTCGTCTCGGCGGAACGACTTGGTAATCTGGAATATGTCGCCAAAGCCCGCGGCCAGCAGGCGCTTCATGTGGAACTCAGGGCTCGTCATCATGAACTGCGTTGGCTCCGAGACCACCTCGAAGTAGTCCAGCTGCGGATCGGTGCCGCCCGCCTGCGAAAGCGTGGGCGACTCCACCTCGAGCACGTGCCTGTTCCCAAAAAACTCCCTGACCTTGGTGAGCAGCGCCTGACGCTCCACCCAAGTGTCACGCGAACATGTCGGCGCAAACTTACTCGAAAACTCAACCATTTTTACCCCTTACAACACCTAGTTCCTGTCACCAGGCTCCACTACAATGCAACGCACCGAAAGGAAGAACTTATTGTCCACAGAAATGGACGAGACCTCTTTGTCGGTACTGAACATCGAACGAGCCGTGCCGCGCTTGTCACCGTCGGCCTTCTCCGTCCAAAAGTAGGCGCCTTCGCCTACCGTCGTCGAAATTCCATTCTTGTTGGCGTAGCCGCCGAACATCGCCGTGAACGCGTAATCGTCGCTACCGTTACTGCGCAGCTTTACCGCGGCATCACTGGCACCGCCCGCATACACCTCCAACATCTTCCAGTCGGCATCGGTCGCAAGGCGGCTCCCCTCCGGGCAGGCTTCCCTTGCCGCGGTCTGCGTGTACAGGCGACCGAACACCTTGCAGTTGTCGTCTTCGCGGTCATAGCACATAGAAGACTCTTCTACGGCAAAATTCAGGTTCTGCACAAACCACTTGGTACCGTTGATCTCTTTTACTTTGTACGTTTGGCCGTCGCGCGGGTCGGTAAACGACTCGAACACCGGGCAGCGGTTCTCGAATTCCAGCGCCGCCAAAACGGAGTCGACCTGCGGTTGCCACGCCGTGCAAAAACGGAACAGCTGGCCGCCCGGGAGCGCCGTGGAATCGGCCTTGTGCGATTCTGCCCAATGCGCCACGTACTTGACCGAGGGAATCGCCGAATCGGGAATCGCGAGCGCCTTCGCGTTTGCCTGCATGAGCTTGGCAAAACGCTCGGCCACCGACATGGGTGACTTCCAGTAGCCCTCCTTGAGGCCTGTCAAAAGCTTTTCGTAGAGCGGCGAGGGCTTGGTCACCGTGATGTTCGTCTCAATGTAATGCTCGGGCTTGGTGGGGCAAGAGAGCTTGTGCGCCACGTCGTACATGGAGTCGGCCTGGGCAATGCACTCGGCGAGGCATTCCTCCCTCGCCTTGCCCTTTTTGGGGCAGGCGACCCACATGGTAGTATCGACCTTCTCCTTGACGGGCTTTGCAAAGGCCTTGGTCTTGAGCGCCGCTTTGGCGACCTTGTCGAGCGCATCGAGCGCATTGGTGTTGCCAGCGGTGGACTCGTTGAGCAAGTGCGTGACCACCTCGGTGCAGGCGTTGAGCGCCTTCGCGTTTGCGCAAACCTTGGCTCCGTAACCGTAGGCGAACTGGTTGGGGCACGCCGCAAAGCTCTCGTCGGGCATTTGCTTAAAGATCTTTTCGTAAACGCTCACGGCATCGTTTGCAGACAACTTTCCGCAATAGATTTCCTCTATCTCGCCGTTCTTCACCATCTTTTTGGCGGTGGCCAGGTCGCCGGAATCAATCGCCTCGTGCAAAGAATCTTGTGCAAAGGCAGCCGGGGCAGCAACAAGCCCGGCGCACAAAAACAAACCCGCAAACAAACTTTTCATCAAATTTCCTTTTTTAACGAATTTCACCCAAGTCCCAAACCGAATGTGATTTTCGTCACAATTCAATATAGCAATGAAAAAGGGGGTAATTTATCTAAAAAACATAAATTTACAGGACCGCCCCCCATTGGGCGCTTTTTCGCGCCCCCTTGTAAACCGCGGTTTACAAAGCACCCGAAATTACCGATTTTTAAAGAAAATCCAGGTAGGACAGTGACCGGGGGCATCAAACAGACCCGCGACTTATCTAAATTTGGCGCATGCCACAAACAATGACTTTTGACGCCGAAAAAATCCGCAGCGAATTCCCGATGCTTGTCGCGGGCGACAAGGAGCCTAAGCCCCTCGCCTTTTTGGACAGCACCGCCACGACGCAAAAACCGGAGTGCGTCATTAGCGTGATGGACGACTTTTACCGCGAACACTACAGCTCCGTGAAGCGCGGCGTTTACCGCTTGAGCGCCCGCACCACCGAGGCCTTCGAGGCGACCCGCAAAAGCGTCGCCAAATTCTTGAACGCCAAGAGCGAAGACGAGATCGTGTTCACACGCGGCACCACCGAGAGCATCAATCTGGTGGCGTGGAGTTACGGGCGCAAGTTCTTTGAGGCCGGCGACGAAATTTTGATTAGCGGGCTCGAGCACCACGCGAACATCGTGAGCTGGCAGCTCGTCGCCGAGATGAAGGGCGCAAAGATCAGGGTCATCCCCGTGAAAGATGACGGAGACCTCGACCTGGAACAGCTCCCGGGTTTGCTCAACCCACGAACCAAGATGGTCGCGGTGACACACGTGAGCAATGCCGTCGGCACCGTGAACCCGATTGCAGAAATCATCAAGACCGTTCGCGCCGCCGCCCCGCAGGCAAAGATCCTGATTGACGGCGCCCAGAGTTCCAGCCACATCAAGATTGACGAGCAGGCACTCGACTGCGATTTCCTCGCCTTCAGCGGGCACAAGATGTACGGCCCCACAGGCGTGGGCGTGCTCTACGGCAAGTACGACGTTCTGGATAGCATGCCCCCCTGGCACGGCGGCGGCGAGATGATCAAGAACGTCACCTTCGAAAAGACAACGTACGCCGACGTTCCCGCCCGCTTCGAGGCCGGCACGCCCATGATTGCCGAAGTCATCGGCCTCGGCAAAGCCATCGAATGGATTAACGAGAAGGGCATCGAAAACATCCGCAGGCACGAAGCAGAAATCACGCAGTACGCGCTGGAACAGCTTGCGAAAATCCCGCAGGTGAAAGTACTCGGGAACCCGAAGGAACGCGGCGCCCTTTTGAGTGTCACTCTCGGCGAGATTGCCGTGGGCGACGCCGCCATGATTCTAGACGAAGAGAACGTGGCCGTGCGTAGCGGGCACCACTGTGCCCAGCCTGTGATGGACCGCTTCGGCGTAGATGCCACGCTCCGCCTGAGCTTTGGCGCCTACACCCTGAAGCGCGATATCGACCGCCTTGTCGCAGGCCTCCAGAGAGTCGTCCGACTGTTCGCATAACCGCGCGTCGGCCACGAATGGTGCAGCAGCAAGGCGCAAATCAACGGCACCATGGCGCACGCCACCGCCATTTTCGTAAAAAGCTAAAATTCCGGCATGCTGAAATCGCCGTAAAGTTCGCGGCCGTCAAACACCCAGACCACCATCTTTTTGCCTTCCAGGAATTCCGAGCGGTTCTTGAACAAGGTCGGGCCCAGGTTTCCGCCACCGATACGGCTGCGCGTAAACGTTTCTATCCCTGTCGCCTGCGCAATGTAGGCGCCAATGTTAGAAGAACTGTTCCAGCCGAAATCGGCATTGCTGTCGCCAATTACCACAATGGGAGCATCTTTGGATCCGCGGTAGCGTTTCCCTTCCGCATCCACTGTCTTTAAAACCTGCACATCGTAATCAGGATAAGAATTGTACTTCAGGTGATAAAGATTTCCGGTACCGGGAACAACCGTATCGCGCAGGAACCATTCTTCCCTCGGAACATCCAAGTCCATCTCGTTGATGGTATCGGCAATCATCTGTGCAAGAACCTGCCGGCCCGCGCTGGTGTAATGGCTTTCGTACGCCTCGAACATGGGCGTTTCCTCGTTCTTTTCGAGAAACTCCTCTACCGCATCGATAACGACAACACCTTCGTCTTGCAGAGCGTCCACCCATTCCTCATATTGCGGGGCGACAATCCCTCCCGACAATTCTTCCGAATAATGTTCCGCCTCGATTTGCAATTTGTCCGGAACAGGCACGACCACCAACTTGATACCACGCGCTTCCAGTGAATCATTGAAGGCGACAAAAGAATTCAAGTTTTCTTTCCAGTCCACCACCAGATTGACAAGGCTTTCCTGCAAGAAAATCCAGCCGTCTTCGCCACTTACCGCACAGCGGGCCTCTTTCAGTTCACCGCCGCATTTTTCAAGATCGTCTTCAATCTGTTCCTGAACGACCAACGGGATAAGCGGACGAGTAGAAAGGCAGACCATGGCAAGCGAAACTGCCGCCACTCCAAATCCAAAGACAAGCCCCAGATGTTTCCTGAAAAACATGACAGAACCAAATCTAAAAAATTCCCCGCCCGAAGGCAGGGAAAATTTAAGGACTATTACTAGAGATCCTTCGACTACGAGGCTTTGCCTCTCCGCTCAGGATGACACTACTAGTAAATAAACAACATCTCACGATACTTCGGCAAAGGCCACATCTCGTCGGGGACGACCTTCTCGAGGCCATCGACAACCTTGCGCAAAGCGGCCATCGCATCGAGAATTTCTTCGTGCAGGCCGTTCAGGCTTTCTTCCATCGTTGCGATGGCGGCACTCAGGTTCTTCACGCCTTCGCCGAGAGACTTCACGTAGGCATCGACGCCCGGGAAGCCCTGGTTCAAGGCCATCTCGTTCGTCTTGAGGGCGCTGGAGTAAGCCTCGACGACCTTCGGCAAGATGATGTTTTTGGCCATGTCGCGGCAGACTTCGCCTTCGATGTGGATTCTCTTGTGGAAATCTTCGACGTTGATTTCGTAGCGGGATTCCATTTCGCGGCGGTTCATCACACCGTACTTTTCGAACAACTGAATATTTTCTTCCTTGGTGAGAGCCTTGAGGGCTTCCACGGAGGTACGAATATTCGGGAGACCGCGGCGTTCAGCTTCGGCAATCCATTCGTCGGTATAGCCGTTGCCGTTGAAAATCACGCGCTTGTGTTCCTTCACGATCTTCTGCAAAATCTTTTGCAGGCCCGTGTGGAAGTTCTTCTCGTCAAGCTTTTCGAGCTGTTCCGAAATCATGTCGAAAGCTTCGGCCACGATGGTGTTCAAAACCACGTTCGGTTCGGAGCAGCTCTGGCTGGAACCCGGAGCGCGGAATTCGAACTTGTTGCCGGTGAACGCAAACGGAGAAGTCCTGTTGCGGTCGGTAGCATCGCGCGGGAGGGCCGGCAACATGTCGGCACCAATGCGGAGCGCGCCAGCCTGCTTAGAGGACTTGGGCACGCCCTGTTCAATCTGTTCGATGACGTCCATCAGCTGATCGCCGAGGAACATGGAGACGATCGCCGGAGGAGCTTCGTTCGCACCGAGGCGGTGGTCGTTGCCGGCGCCAGCCACAGTCATGCGGAGCAAATCGGCGTGAGTGTCGACAGCGTAGATGATGGCGCAGAGCGTGGTGAGGAACACGGCATTCTGGTGCGGGTCCTTGCCCGGGTTGAGCAAGTTGCCCTTGCCGTAGGAGAGCGACCAGTTGTTGTGCTTGCCGGAACCGTTCACGCCGGCGAAGGGCTTTTCGTGCAGCAGGCACACGAGGCCGTTCTTGTCGGCCACGTTGCGGAGCACTTCCATAATCATCATGTTGTGGTCGCAGGCGAGGTTCACTTCCTCGAACATCGGGGCGAGTTCGAACTGCGCGGGCGCGACTTCGTTGTGGCGAGTCTTCGCCGGGATGCCGAGCTTCCAGAGTTCGGTCTCGACTTCGTTCATGAAATTGAGGATGCGGGCAGGAATACTACCAAAGTAATGATCATCCATCTGTTGGTGCTTCGCGGGAGCGGCACCGAACAGCGTGCGGCCGGCCTGGTACAGGTCGGGGCGTTGCAGGTAGAAGCGCTTGTCGATGAGGAAATATTCCTGTTCGGCACCGAGTGTGACGGTCGTCTTCTTGGGGCCCGCCTTGAAGCAGGTCATGAGGCGGCGGGTAGACTTGGAAAGGGCCTGCAGGCTGCGCAGGAGCGGAGTCTTTTTGTCGAGCGCTTCGCCGGTGTAGCTGCAGAACGCCGTCGGGATGCAGAGCGTTGCACCGTTACCGTGACGCTTGATGAATGCAGGGGAAGTCGGGTCCCAGGCGGTGTAGCCGCGGGCCTCGAACGTGGAACGCAGACCGCCGCTCGGGAAACTCGAGGCGTCGGGCTCGCCCACAATCAGGTTCTTGCCGCTCAACACCATAATGGCCTTGCCGCCGCTCGGTTCTAGGAAGCTGTCGTGCTTCTCGGCGGTGGAACCCGTCAAAGGCTGGAACCAATGCGTAAAGTGAGTGGCACCGCGGTCCATCGCCCACTTCTTCATGGCATGCGCCACGTCGGCAGCGATGGAGGGGTCAAGGGCGGCGCCCTCGTTGATGGTCGCAATCAGCTTTTCGCAAACGTCCTTGGGCAGGTATTCGCGCATGGCATCGATGTTGAACACATCTTCGCCGTAGAAATCGACATTGACCGGGGCAGCCGGCTTGACAGGCGCGGTCGGCTCCTTCGCGATTTCGTTGATTGTCTTTTTGCGGTAGCTTACGCTCATCTTGAACCTCATTTTGGGCGGTTTTTCATTTTATGAAAAAGAAATTAGGAATAAAAATAGAGCTTGGCACCCGTTTTTTGGAGTGTTTTTCCGAAATTTCATTACATTTTTGTAAAATTAATGTATATTATTACATTATTGTAATGACACAAGAGGTTCAGACACGAGAATGCAGATGCTGAACCAACCCTGAAATGAATTCAGGGTGACGTTGTTCAGCATGACTTAACGGACAAGGAATGACGACGGAAGCAGAAGAAATAGAACGGCTGAAAGCCGAAATCAAGGCTCTGCGCGATATCATCGACGAGAAGCCCGGCAAGATGGTCGGCAACAGCGGCGAGATGCGCAGCGTGTACAAGCAAATTAAAGCCTGCGCCGGCAACGACGCGCCCGCGCTTATTTACGGCAACGACGGCACCGGCAAGGAGCTCACCGCCCGCACCATCGCGGAACTCTCCCCGCGCAAAGGGGGCCCGTTCACCGTACTCGGGTGCGCGAACCTCCGCGAAAGCTTCGGAAACCCGGCGAGCGCCTTCGAGAGCGAACTCTTCGGCTACGAACGCGGGGCATTCCTCGGCGCGAACACCCGCCATATCGGCAAGGCAGAAGTCGCGAACGGCGGCACGCTATTCCTCGACGACGTCTCGGCGCTCGGCCTCCCCGACCAGGAGAAACTGCTGCGATTTATGCAAGGGCAGACCTTCAACCGCCTGGGCGGAAACATGCAGCTCCATTCCGACGTGCGCCTCATCGCCGCCTCGAGCAGGAATCTCGAAGAGATGATGCAGCAGAAGCTGTTCCGCGAAGACCTCTTCTACCGCCTGAACATCGTGCAGATTACGCTCCCCGACTTGGCGCAACGCAAGAGCGACATCTTGCTGTTGGCAGAACACTTTATCGCACAGGTGAACCTCAAGTACGGCAAGCACGTGACGCGCCTTTCTACGCCCGCCATCGACATGCTCATGAGCTACCACTGGCCGGGCAACGTACAGGAACTCGAGAACTGCATCGAACGCGCGGCGCTCGCCACCACCGACGACTGCATCCATTCGCACGACCTGCCGCCCACCTTGCAGACCGACGTGACCAGCGGCACCGCGCTTTTGCCCGAAGGCGGAAGCCCGCTAGCCACCCTCATGGACAGCTACGAGCGCGAGATTTTGACCGAAGCCCTGCGCAGGAACAACGGCAACCTGAGCGCCGCCGGCCGCGACCTGAGCGTGAGCCCCCGCATGATGCACTACAAGGTGAATCGCCTGGGGATTAAGGTTTAGTACGGGTCGGCAAAATCCAAAGCCGCGACGATTATGGAGCACTCAGGCGGTTTTTTAGTGCGGCGATTTCGGACTTTTGCATGCCGATGGCGAGCAAGTATTTCTCGGTCGCGGCGGCGAGATCGGCGTTCTCGAAATCGGAGATGTCGACATCGACCAGGTTATAGGCGGCCTGCAAGTTCTTGGCTATGATTTTCTTGTACAAATCCAAATGCTCCACCGTCAAGGGGGAGTAGCCGTCTTTGGAATAAAGGTAAAAGTTTTTGTGGGTCTGCACGTAATCATCCTTGATTTCACTGGCGGTGGCGCCCATCAGGGCTTCGAGCACCGCGATCGTGAAGCCCGTGCGGTCCATGCCGTATGTGCAATGCACCAGGTAGGGGCCGTCGTGGTCGGCAATATAGCGGAACCCTTGGACAAGGCCCTCCTTGAACGACGTGTTCGCAAAAGACGGCTGTAGTTCCAGATAAACCACGTTCTGCGTGGCGTAATAGGATTCAGCGAAACCGGTAAACGACGCGGCACCTTCTTCGCTGTTCGCAAGGTTCACGAACGTGGCGACTCCGGCGACCTTTGACAGGGAATCTGCGTAGGTGTTGCGGGCAAGCGCCGGGTCGACCGGGCTCGATGAACGGTAAAGCACGCCCTCGCCCATCCCGCGGGTTTTCACCATCCTGAAATTCGCGAACTCTTCGATGGAGAGGCCGGGGTACATTTCGGGGTCACCCGACATCAAGATGTTCTCGGACATCGCCCAATAGGCGAGGTAGCCGCTCTTTTCTTTTAGCTGCACGGCCGCATTAATCGGGAATTTCGCGCCCCGCGTAATGCCAAACGCCTCTGCCGCCTGGCCGTAACTGAGTTCAAGCATTACGTTGTTTGTACCGCCAGAGGCGTACAAAAAGAACTCGCCCACGGTGACATCGTTAAAGTTCGCGGTCACGGGGACGTCAAGCGTGTCGTAGCCGTCGATCATCAGCGTAACGATGTCGCCGTAATCGAACTTTGTGAGGAACGAATCCGCCGCAAAGTCGAGCGGGACGCCCCCGAAGTTGAAAAGCTCGAGTGTGTCTTGGGCGACGGTCGTCGCGATTGCGAGGGCGCCTGGTTCGGCAAAAGTTTCAGAGGAGTTAGGTGTTTGCGACGAGCTTGAACTCTCGGCGACGAAACTGGCGCCTGCACTCGAAAGGACCACGTCGGCGTCTGAAGGCTCTGAAACGGAGTCTTCGCTACACGCCGCCCACAGAGCCGCAATCGCCATGAGCGCAACTTTCCCAAAAATTTTGCCTAAAGAACCCATAACAAATAAGATATAAAAGTCAACACCATCTGTTGACACTCACATTAGGCGGAAGCGGCGTTGTCGAGCAACACGTTCACGTAAGTCTGGTAAGGGATGCCCGCGGCGGCGGCCTTGCGTTTGATCGATTCCACCGTCTTGACCTTGAGCCTTATGGAATACATCTTCTTTTCTTCCTTGGCCTCGGCAATGGCGCGACTGATACGCGCAATGGATTCCTCTAGCGTCTCCGACTCATGACCACCGGTGATAACCATCGGATCTCTCATCGAGGTGTCGTTTTCAAGCGCTTCAATCTCCTCTTTAGACAAGAAATCGTCAACCAGCTTGAACCCCTTGGGCAGCCTAACCTTCTCGCGCTTTTTGCACTTCGTCTTCATAAGCTCTCCTTACAGTTATTACGCACCCTCCCTATTGTAGAAAATGTATATACACTTGTCAATACACATTACAATACAAATTGTAATACATGCTGTTCACTCATCATCATCTTCGGCGATTCTGAGCTCTTCTTCGTACATTTCTTTATGTGGGGCATATTCGTTCGGAACAACATACGACAGGTATTGTAAGAAATTTCTGTAATCCTCTTTCGCGAACACGCTGCCCATGCCAGAAACGCCTTCAAGTACGACATCTGAGTAGCGGTCCAGAACATGGATGTTCCGTTCATGGCGGAACATCAATCTGTACATCATTGCGGCGGCTTGATCCTGCTGTTGGCTCATAAGTTCATTAAGCCCAGCTATTGATTCCAAGAGTTCCTTCGGCAACTCAAGTTCTTTCTCGTTCTCTGCTTTTTTCTTCACAGTAATTTTCCTTTATTTGGTTGACTGAATTGTTTTTTTTTCACCAGTTCAATTGGGAACGCAGTGCGTTCCCAATTGGGTAGTTCCCGTATCCAATACAAGGTCATCTTGGTTGCTCCAACAATTCCTCAAACATGGGGCGGTATGCATCAACATCGTCGAGTTGGACGATGGTCGTAATCTTGTTGCCAGCATCCTTGGAAGATGCCCCACAATGGTACAGCTTTTCGCTCTTGGTCTTGAAATCCACGAGAATGTAGCGGTCGTGGAACTTGTGCATGGCGGGTTTCTTGTCAATCGACACATCCGGTCGGGCGGCCCGATAATCGGCAAGCATGTCATCTGTCATGCGGCTTCCACCAAGCAAGTCGCTGAAAATCAGGACGGAAACGCCCTTGCGCACGTTCCGGAGCAAATTCAGCGTTTTAACGTCTACATAGTTGTCAATAACCAGCACCGACTTCTTCGCCATGCCGTAAATCTGCGCGTAGGCGACATCGGCATCCAACTTTTGCCCGTTCAGAATCAGGAAGTGCCTATAGGTACTCGGGTCGATGATGTTTTCCATGACTTTTTTTAAGTCGGATTCCCTGCGGTCCATGGCCTCGAAAAGCGAGTCTATTTTATGGTCATGTTCAAGAAGCCGACGATCTTGCTCAATTTCCTTGCCTTCCACACGCACAAGACGGCTGGAAACATCGCCATTTTCAAGCATATAGCGACGCATTGCGACAAAAGCATCCATAATTGCAATGCTCACTCGAACGGCAGTTTCACTTCGAAGGACTGCAGAAAGCATAGCAATTCCTTGTTCCGTAAATACATAGGGCAGATACTGACGTCCTCCCCTAGTTTCCTTTTTTGAGGTCACAGATTGTGACCTCAAAAACATGTACTCCTGGGGTCTTAACTGGAAACAGTACCTTTCAGGGAATCTTTCGGCGTTTCGCTTGACAGCCTGGTTCAGCACTTTCGTCGCGATCCCATAGAGCGTCGCCAAATCGCGGTCCAGCAACACTTGCTTATCGCGGATGACCAAAATCATTTTCTCTACACCTGTTGCGACAAGTGGACTGGCCGCAACAACATCGGTATTGTCAGTTTTTCTTGCCATAATAATCCTCTAGCCCGCACGGCATATGCGAACGTTAAAAACGGTTTTAATTGCGCCTACTCTGAAGGCGCAATTAGGGTTTGTTTATGTTTTGGGATGCTCTTGCGGTGCTGTTGGCGAGGGTCTTCCTCGGCGTTACCTGGCGCGGCTTTCGCCACACACTCGAGCAGGTCGTGTTCCTGCCAGCTATCCAACAACATCAACAAGAAGGTTGATGAGCCCCACCGCGGATGCACGTACGGGCCGCAAGGCCTATGCCGACTGTCGCAGAGATTGTCGTAATACGGGGATAAATATACAAAGAGGTTTGAGGAAAGTCAACGCCCGCGCGTTACTTCCCGCGCCGGGCTGCGGCGATCTCGGCGTTTATTTCGTCGAGTGTCATGCCTGCGGAGCCGGCCTTCTCGGCATCGGCGGAAAGCCGCCGCATGGTCCGGAGCATACCACGCTGGGCCTGCCTGCGCAAGTCCATGAAAGCATTCCACCCGGCATTTCCTTTCTTGTTCTCACCTTTTGCATTTTTCTTCATAGTATTTCTCCTTTAGTTTATTGAGTGACCTGCTTTTTTCACGAGTTCCTTAGCCTCGTTGATTTCACCGACCAGTTGCTCGGTGGTGGGCAGATACAATTTGTACTCACTAGCGAGGATAGTTTTGTTGCCTTCGGGCAAAGTCATTTTCACGGCAGAATCGTTTTTGCCCGCGCACAAAAGAATGCCGATGGTCGGGTTCTCTTCAGGCAATTTCTCGACTCGGTCGTGGTAATTCACGTACATCTGGAGTTGGCGAATTTGTCCCTTTTTTAGTTGAAAATCCAGGTCTCCAACTGGTGTAAATCTAGGCTATTAGCGCTTCATTGTCAAGTAGTTTCATGCTCTTTT